>NZ_KV788617.1:0-220883 GCF_001807365.1 Corynebacterium sp. HMSC06G04
ACTAGATTTTATGGCTTCGATGGTCCGAATGCAGGTTTTGTCCGGTTCTGAGTTTGAATGGGGCTTTCGATGATTGTTTAGGATTGGGCCCCGCTTGGTTAATGCCGATGAGATATTCCCCAAGGCCGCTAACTCTGGAGAAGCTCTATACATCATCTTTCGTCGCCTAACTCTGACGGCGCTTGGGCAATCAACCTGGTTGTTATCGGCCTTGGATCAGAGAATCCATGATTGGAGATCTTGTGTTCGCAGGGTACTTGCTGCGTCAATGATTCACTCAATCCGCAACGGTTTTCCAATTGTGCTCCTGTTTGTACACCAAGTTTTGGCCCGTTTCCCTTAGTAAGGCTCAATCCCTGCGTCTTTGCATGTCGTTTAGATTGCTTTTTCGTTGTTCGGTTAGTCGAGACGCTTTCCGTGAGTAGTCCCATTCTGAGCCGGATGGTAATTGCGATTATAAATTTGCATAGCTGTGCAATTGGTGCTTGTCCGGCTTGTGAATGTGCAGGTAGAGACAGTTTCACTGATAGCGGCGCCAGCCCGGACTGACCTTTTGCCCGTGGGCGACGGTGTTGGCGCCTGTTCCACTTCGCCGTCCTTAGTCTCGGTGTAAGGCACAGTTTCGAAAAGCTTCCTACGGATGGAACGCATGAAAGTAGACATTCCACCGCCGATTTCTTTATTGCGATTGCAGCCGCGGACCGTTTCATCCTTGGGTGGCGGCGACGAGTGGGGGCACGGAGTTGCTATGGGCCTCACGGCGCCTTTTTAGTTTCGGGGGATCCCATCCGAACCGAGGTAAGTAGCCCTTTCAAGTTTTGTCGTTTCGTTTGCGTTGCGGCGGCTCTGCTTTCATCGTCCGCGGAGCGTTGTGTCTTAGTCGTTCGGGGTGACCTTAGGTCGCGGACTATAACTCCAAGTCTGTGGCTTGTTCGTGGTTGCTGTAACGGGTCGTGCTTGTTTGGTGGATCGCTCGCGTCTGGGGTGACTGCTTTCTGGTCGGGTCCAGGGCGCGATAGCGCGTGCACGAATGCTCTATCACGCCCTGTATTTTTAAGTGGGCGGGGCTTGGCTTTTGAAAGTTTGGAATGCGGGTTGGCGGTTTTTATTTCCTTTCTTTTTAGTGGGTTGGGCAAAAGATGAGTTTATGGAGTCTCGTGATTTTCCTGGTGAAAAGTTCGATGGGATCGACGAACGAATTAGAACATTTATGGGTGAAGAAAATTATGGGCGACGAGTGGCAAATTTGAGGAGAATTCGCGAGGCTTACCCGACAGTGGATCGGTGAATGAGATATGCGTTGCGGTCAGATGCATCGGGACGCGCATATCCTCCGCGTCGGCGGGATAGATGACGGGGTATACGGGGTCGCCAAGGATGGGTACACCGGCTTGCCACATGTGGAGTCTTAGCTGATGGGTCTTACCCGTCCTTGGCTTGAGCGTGTAGCGAGCGAGTGGGGGTTGCTTGCCATGAATGTTTTCGTAAGCGGTGTTGTCCACAGCAGTCACGCCGGCGAGGATGGTGATCGCGTTTACGGGGCCGTCCACAATCCGCCCTTGGATTTCGCCAGGGGTCTTTTCGATGCGTGACTCCCACACGGTGCCTGCCGCGACGTCGGAAAGCGGGGCGATAGCCTCGTAAGTCTTTTGCACACGCCTTTCCGCAAATAGTGTCTGGTAGGCGCCGCGTACGTCCTTCGTCTTTGTAAAAACCAAGATTCCGGAAGTAAGTCGGTCGAGGCGATGTGCCGGTGAGAGCTCGTTGATTCCGGTCTTGCGGCGCATCTGAACAGTGGCCGTCTGGACGATGTGCTTCGCGCGCGGCATCGTTGCCATAAATGGCGGCTTGTCTACTACGAGCAGGTGCTTGTCTTCATAGATGATCGGGATGTCATAGGGCACCGGTGCTTCGGGCGCCGGCATGCGGTAGAAGTACACGTCAGTGTCGGTGCTGAGCATTGTTTCCGGGCGCAGGACCGTTTGGTCGCGCAGAACCACCTCATCGTTGTCGAAGCGCGCCTGGAGCGCCGCGGCGTCGTCAAGCGGACTGCGATGGCGCTGTGCTGTAATCACTTCTTCCAAAAATGCCCAGGCTGTAATTGGTCCGGCTGGTACGCGCACCCTGGTCGGATTCAGACCATTTTTAATTGGCAATGGGCTGAACCCCTTGCGCATATGTACTAGTCTGTTTCCCATGGATTTTGACTCTCTTCTCGCACCGGTAATTGAATTCTTCTCCAACGGTATTGGCGCCGTAATCGCACAGATTGCGGAGTTCTTTTACTCCGTATTTTTCCCAGCTAATGCAGACGCTGCAACTACTGCGGATCTTGGTTAGTACGTACTAGACTGAGGGTATAACCAGCTGAAAGGAAAACATCATGGCCAAGGAAGACATTGTTGTTGTTGCCGTAGACGGTTCGGAAGCCTCCAAGAACGCTGTTCGTTGGGCTGCTAACACCGCAACCAAGCGCGGCATCCCGCTGCGCATTGCCTCCAGCTACACCATGCCGCAATTCCTGTACGCAGAGGGCATGGTTCCTCCGAAGGAACTCTTCGATGATCTGCAGGCAGAAACCCTGGAGAAGATCGAAGAAGGCCGCGCCATCGCTCATGAGGTTTCGCCGGATCTGAAGATTGGCCACACGGTGGCTGAAGGCTCCCCGATTGACATGCTGCTGGAAATGTCGAAGGACGTCACGATGATTGTCATGGGCTCCCGCGGCATGGGTGGCCTCTCCGGCATGGTGATGGGTTCCGTTTCAGCTTCCGTGGTTTCCCACGCTGCCTGCCCGGTTGTAGTTGTCCGTGAGAACAACAACGTCACCGAGCTGAACAAGTACGGTCCGGTTGTTGTCGGTGTCGATGGTTCTGAGGTTTCCCAGAGGGCTACCGCTTATGCCTTCAAGGAAGCAGATGCTCGTGGTGCTGAGCTCATCGCAGTTCACACTTGGATGGACATGCAGGTCCAGGCTTCCCTCGCTGGCCTATCCGCAGCACAGGCTGAGTGGGCAGACGTGGAAAAGGAGCAGGCAGAACTGCTCAGCGAGCGCATTGCTTCCCTCCAGGAGGAGTACCCAGGCGTTCAGGTGAAGAAGGTTATTGCCCGTGACCGCCCGGTTCGTGCACTTACCGACGCCGCCGATGGCGCCCAGCTGCTCGTCGTTGGCTCCCACGGCCGCGGCGGATTCAAGGGCATGCTTCTTGGCTCCACCTCCCGCGCACTCTTGCAGTCGGCACCATGCCCGATGATGGTTGTGCGTCCGGACTCCGGGGAATAGAGCGCTAGTTTCTGGGCGTTCCCTGGCAATTAACTAACGATTCATCAACGCTTCGAGGGGCGACCTGCGGAAACGCAGATCGTCCCTTTTGTGTTTATATTTTTTGCTGGCACCATAGTGCTTGTAGCTGAAAGAACTAATAAAAGGAGATAGCTATGGGCATGGGCCTTGGATTTTTCGGTTCGATCATCGTCGGTATTATCGCTGGCTGGTTGGCAGAGAAGATTATGAAGCGTGATCACGGTCTGCTGACCAACCTGATCGTTGGTGTTTTGGGTGGCCTTATCGGTGCGGGCATCATGTCCCTTATCGGTGGCAGCACCGGTAGCAGCTGGATCTTGATGATTGTCGTTGCAACCCTCGGTGCTTGTTTGCTGCTGTGGATTGTCGGCCTGGTTACCAAGAAGTCTCCCAAGTAAACAACGCTAATTAGCGTACATACCGGTTTGTCTATATTGTATAGATGAACCGGTTTTGTCGTTTTAGGAGAGGATATGCCAGAAAAGAAATCGCGCAGGAACCGTCCAAGTCCGCGCAGCCGACTCCTTGAGTCCGCAACCAATCTTTTCACCACCGAGGGCATTCGCGTCATCGGTATTGATCGCATTCTCCGCGAGGCGGATGTGGCCAAGGCATCCCTTTATTCCCTCTTTGGCTCTAAAGACGCCCTCGTCATTGCATATGTGGAGTCGCTTGATGAAAAGTATCGGGCCGATTGGGAAGCCCGTACCGCAAACATGACCGATCCGTACCAGAAGGTGCTGGCCTTCTTCGATAAAGCAATCGAGGAACAGCCAGGAATCGAATTCCGCGGCTCCCACTTCTTAAACGCGGCGGGCGAATATCCACGCCCTGAAACCGATGCTGAACGCGGCATCGTGGCAGCCTGCGTAGAGCACCGCACCTGGGTGCACAACACCATGACTGCGCTGCTTACCGCAAAGAACGGCTATCCTTCTGCCACGCAGGCAAGCCAGCTGCTCATCTTCCTGGACGGCGGCATGGCAGGCGCGCGCCTTACCCGTGAGCTTTCACCGCTGAAGACCGCGCGCGAACTGGCTATTCAGCTTCTTTCTGCGCCTCCTGCTGACTATTCGATTTAAGCTGCTTGCGAGCCTCCGCCACGATGCGCATGTTTTCCTTGCGCTTCGCCTTTGCCTCCTTGCCGGAACGGGCTTTCTTTTTGCGCTTTTCTTCCTTGGAACGCCAGCGGCCGATGGTCTCACGGCGGAAGGCATGGACTTCCTCTGGTAGCGGGTAACGGCGGCGCAGGATTAGCTCATAAACCACTGTCTGGATGAGCGTGTAAAGATACGTCCAGCCCCAGTAGTAAATGATTGCCACCGGGATAGGTGCGTTCATTGCGGTGTTCCACAGCAGCCACGGCACCAAGAAGATAAGCAGGACCGTAAACCAGAGCATGCGGCGGTTGAACTTCTTATCAAACTGCGTGGTCAGATAAGAGCGGTAAAGCGTGATGACCATGTTCAGAACGGTGAACAAAAGCGCTAGCACCAAGATGGGAATCACAAGATCCTTGTGCTCACGGGCGAAATCCGTAATCGGTACTCCGTTGAGCAAGGTGGTGCGGAATGCCGCGACGTCTGCGGGATTTAAAAGGCCCACATGGTCGCTGTTGCCCTCGCGGGAGGCGCGCAAAACCACCTGGTAGAGGCCCAAGAACATCGGCATGATGATGAAGATGGGCAGGCAGCCTACCGCCGGGTTGAATTTGAATCGCTCACGCAGTTCCTTTTGCTCGGTGAGGATCTCCATCGCCTCTTCCACCGTGGTTGCCTCTTTGAGGCGGGCATCGAGAGCGACCTGCTCGGGGCGCATGAGCGCGCCAATGCGCCCCGACTTCACCGAAAGCCAATTCAGCGGTGCAATAAAGCTACGGATTGTGATCACAAGGAAGACTATTGCCACCAACCATGCCAGCGAGCTATCGAGGAATTGGGCGAAAAGTATGTGCCACAACTTCATGATTCCGGAGACCGGGTACATGAATATTTCGAGCATGTTAATCCTTCACGAGGCGCGGATAGGGCTTTCTGTACTGTACAGCGATTAAGTTTAAATTATGAGCAAAAATAGAGTGAGCACCGTCATCGGTGAGCTATTGCTGACCATTGGCGTCATCTTGCTTCTCTTTGCCTTCTATGAGGCCTACTGGACCAACCTTGAGTCTGACCGCCTGCAGGAAAAGGCGAGCGAAAAATTGGAAACTCAGTGGCATAACCCCCGCGGAAAACTCCACCCCAAGCTGGGTGAGGCCTTTGCCCGGATGTATATCCCGACGTTCGGCTCGGATTTCCAATTCGCCATCGTTGAAGGCACGCAGGAAGAGGAACTGCTGCGCGGTCCAGGTCGCTACACCGATAGTCAGATGCCGGGGGAACTCGGAAACTTCGCCGTCGCCGGACACCGCGTGGGCAAGGGTGCCCCATTTAATGACTTGGCTAACCTTGAGACCTGCGATGCCATCGTGGTCGAAACCCAGTCGGAGTGGATAACTTACCGCGTGTTGCCAATCGACGGCGCGCCAGCTGATTGCTTTAGCCCTGAGCAGAAGGCTAAGCCTGAGTACCAAGGTTTGAGCGGTCGGCATATCACGCTGCCTGGCGACGTCGGGGTTATCGCCCCTGTCCCGGGCTGGGATACCCCGGTCGAGCAGGCGTCGGAAGCCTTGCTCACCCTAACCACCTGCCACCCGCAGTTTTCGAATGCGGAGCGCATGATTGTCCATGCCATGGAAGTCGCACATGAACCGAAGGTAGAGGGCAAGACCCCTGCCGTACTGGAGGAGGGCTAGATGTATCGCGCACTATGGAATCTTTTGCCAGGGCCCACCGCCGTTAAAGCGGTGCTGGCTCTCGCGATTGCGGTTGGCGTATTTTTCCTCCTGATGGAGGTTATTTTCCCGTGGGTTTCGACGATAATGCCGTATAACGACGTGGCGGTTTAAAGGCCTAAGTTCTTGATCGCCTCTTGGGCGATGAGCTCAGCCTTCAATGTCTGGAGCTGATTCGACCACACCAGCACGGCCTTGTTGTCCTTTTGCACGGCGTATACGGAATACGCTTCGTCAAAGACACCGCGGCCGCCGGACCAGCCTGCGAACTCGGCTAGTTCCGTGGAATCGACCGGGGCGGCCCAATCCACCACGGCACGGGCCTGTTCAACGTCCGGCATCTCGCGGACTACGACCGTGGCCTGCGGGTCTTCCGGATAGGACCAGAAGATGCACGCGGGGGTGCTAAAGCGCTTGTCGACGGCCGTGCGGGTCATCCTCTGCCCATTCGTATCAGCTACCCACTGGGTATCGAGATAGGGGCAGGCTTCTTCGGCATTCGGCTCGGCGGTGGCATCGACGGGCAGGCCGTCTCCTGGAGCCGCGGAAGACGGCGCGGCGTCGTGAGGCGCGGGTGCGGAGTCGGTGGATGCGGTCTCCTGGGAGCTGCAGGCGCCGAGGGCGAGCGTGACGGCCAGAAGGCCGGACAGTAGGCTTTTGCGCATGATGTCCACAATAGACCAGCGTTCCTCAGAGACTGAGGCTTTGCGCAATGGCATTCATATCCTTACCGCGACCTTGCTCGTGGTGGCCATCTTCAGCACGGTGCGCCTGCCGTTGTGGCAGGCCGTGATTAACCTGTTGCTGCTGACGGCGTTTGCGGCAATTTACTTCGCAGGCTCGGTCTTTTTGGAGCAATGGCCAAAGGGCGTGCGATACCTATGGCTGGTGATTCTATCCGTCGTGTGGATGGCAGACATGTTCGTCGCTCCCGTTGCGATTTACCTGGTCTTCGCGCTGTTCTTTTTGTATCTCTACGTACTGGACCTGTACGTGGGCATAGTCTGCGTCATTGCGGCGACGGCGATTTCGGTGATCATGCAGATCCCGGGTGGGTTGACCTTCGGCGGTGTCATGGGACCTGCGGTCTCTGCGCTAGTGACGGTGGCTATCTACTACGCATTCCGAGCCTTGTCCCTGATGAATCGCGAGCTCATCGAGACGCGTTCGCAGCTGGCGGAATCGGAACGTGAAAGCGGCATGATCGCAGAGCGCCAGCGCATCGCGCACGAGATTCATGACACCCTGGCTCAGGGGCTTTCCTCCATCCAGATGCTGCTGCATGCGGCAGATCGGGACTTGGGGAAGGAAGACATCAAGCGAGCCCAGGAGCGCATCGAACTCGCGCGGCGAACTGCGGCCGATAACCTGCACGAAGCCCGCGCCATGATTGCGGCGCTCCAACCACCCGCGCTGGCGGAGGCTTCACTGGAGGCGGCGCTTAACCGCATGGCTGAGAACTTCGCGGCCACTAGCGGCGTGAACGTCGAGGTGGAGGCAGAAGGTGAAGAAGTTAAGCTGCCGATGAAGGTAGAGGCGGCGCTTTTGCGTATCGCGCAGGGCGCGGTGGGCAACGTCGTCAAGCATGCGGGTGCCACCCGCGCGCGCATCACCGTGACTTATGCCCCGGACGAGGTGCGTGTCGACGTCGTGGATAACGGGCATGGCTTTGACGTAGCGGAGGTGCAGGACCAGCCCGCGGGCCTGGGGCATATTGGGCTCAGCGCTATGAGCCGGCGCGCGGAGGAGCTCGGCGGTGAGGTCGTGGTGGAGTCAACACCAGGTTCCGGTACTCGGTGTCAGTTAGTATGCCCTTGGGCGGCACGGTAGATTAAACTTTTGGATGATTGTCTCGACCACTTTAGGAGGAAGCGCGCGTGATTAGGGTCTTGTTGGCCGATGACCACGAGATCGTTCGCCTCGGGCTGCGATCCGTACTCGAAGGCGCTGAAGACATCGAGGTTGTAGGCGAGGTGGCAACTGCGGAGGCCGCGGTGTCCGCGGCACAGGCCGGCGGAATCGATGTCATCTTGATGGACTTGCGCTTCGGCGCCGGTGTGGAAGGCACGCGCGTGATGGGCGGTGCTGAGGCAACCGCAGCTATTCGCTCCTCCATGGCGCATCCGCCGAAGGTTCTCGTAGTGACTAACTATGACACCGACGCCGATATTCTCGGCGCCATTGAGGCTGGCGCAGTGGGCTACCTGCTCAAGGACGCTCCGCCGAACGAGCTGCTCGCTGCCGTGCATTCCGCCGCAGATGGTGACTCGGCGCTTTCGCCGATCGTGGCAGATCGTTTGATGACCCGCGTGCGCACTCCGCGCACCTCGTTGACCCCGCGAGAGCTAGAGGTACTCAAGCTGGTGGCTGCCGGCGCTTCCAACCGTGAGATCGGCCAAGACCTCATGCTGTCTGAGGCAACCGTGAAGTCCCACCTGGTGCACATCTACGACAAGCTGGGCGTGCGCTCGCGTACCTCCGCTGTGGCGGCTGCTCGCGAGCAGGGCGTGTTGTAGAGCCTTCTCGGCCCTACTGCCCACAAGGGGAGGGGAACGGGATATTACTGGGCGCCTGCTGCGTTGTAGGCGTCCACAATCTCGTGCGGAATCTTGCCGCGGTGAGCAACCGGGATGCCCCGCTTGCGTGCCCATGCGCGCACCTTGCTAGGCTCGATGTAAAGAAACCGCCCCTTTTTAAGGTTCTTATTAGAGGCCCAAAACTTGGTTGAGCCTTCATAAGAAAAATAAAAAAGGCGGCGTGGAGAACTGCTCTGCTGGTTGACCTTATGCGGACAGACGCTGCTGGATTTCAGCGGTGATGTTGTCAATCTCCGCGTTGATGGTCTTGTGCACGCGGCGGCGCTGCTGGTCGGTCATATACTCGGCGTTATCGATGGAAGAGTCAACCTCGTTGAGGCGCTCCTTCACGTCACGCTTGAAGCCGGCCGGGAGGTCAGAATCCTTGAGGGTGTTGCGGATGCCTGCGGTGCGAGCCTTTAAGGAAGCACCGTGGCCGGAGAATGCCGCCATCTGATCGGTAGTCAGGCCGGCTTTCTTAGCGCGGTTGGCCTCAAGCTGGCCCTGTGCCGCAACGATGCCACGGTAAACGAGCGGCAGCAGCAGTGGGGCAGCGGTGCGCAGAGCACCGGCGTAACGCTTGACATTGTCCTTGTTAAGGCGGCCGTGCTTGAGCTTATCGAGCTCGAGCTGTGCCATCTTCTTTTCGTGCTTGCGGCGCTTCTTAAGGCCCTTCTCCTCGGACTTGATGAGCGCCTTTTCCTGCTTGGCCAGGAGCTTCTGCTGGCGCTGCTGGGCCTTGGATGCTTCCTTAACCTCTGCCTTGACGCGGGTCTTGGCGGCCTTGACCTCGGCGCGTGCTTCGCGGCGAGCCTTCCTAATCTTCTTCACGATGCTCATAAATTTTTCCTTTACTTAATTGTCTGGGTTCAACTTTACCTTGCTGTTCTATTAAGCTCACCCGTTGTGAAGGATGTGCTTGGTGCTGCGGACCTCGTGGGGTGCCGCTATAGGCTGGTGCAGCGGCGTGCCCATCCGGAGATCCAACCAACTGAGGCCTCCAAGGCCCGGGCCGAAAGGCACGTGGCCGCCGTAGAAGCCGCGATGGCGAACCTGCCGGTCAAGGCTCCCGGCCGCTTCCGGCGCATCGACTTGGAAGGTGATGAGTGGGAGCGTTCTATGGCCACGCTAGAAGCGTTGGCTTATGGATACACGCATATTACGGGAGCCATTTTCGCCACCGGCGAATGGAAGGTAGAAATAGACCTTCTGCTGCGTGAGGGGGAGGCCTATACGCCGATCATCGTCTCGAATCACCGCGTAGCGCGCCGTAACGAAAATGCGCGCACTCTGGCGGTGCCCACCCACAGGGTAGGCCTTAGTGAACCACTAGAGGTGCCTTATAAGCTGCGGCATCATTCCGTCGACGGCTATCGTCTGGCATTTGCAGCGCGTGCGCTGGAGGACCTTGATCTAAATTCGGGCCGGGGTGGAGCGATTGGTCAGGATCGCTCGCGGGTATTTTTCACCGACACCGCACGTTTCGACGTCGCGAGTGCGTTGGCGCAGCCTTTGCCCACGGGTCCACGCCGCGTCAAAGAGTGCGCAACCTGCCGTTTCTGGAAGCTGTGCGAGCCTGAGCTGCGCGCCCGCGACGACATTTCACTGTTCCTGCCGGGCGATCGCGCCAAGCCCTATCGCGAAAAGGGCATTGAGACGGTGCAAGCGCTTATCGACGCCCAGTTGGGCGAGCCCTCCCAGCTCGCCAAGGCCTGGCGCGTGGGCGAGCCACTTTTGCGCCGCGATAAAGCTACACAGAGCGCTCAGCCCGGACTCACCGTGCCACGTGCCGACGTCGAAGTCGATGTAGACATGGAGGCCTACCTGGACCAGGGCGCTTATCTCTGGGGTGCTTGGTATGAGGGTGAGTACCACGCTTTCGTGACCTGGGAACCGCTCGGCGGGCGCGCTGAGGCTGCTAACTTCGCGGAGTTCTGGGAGTGGCTGATGGGCCTGCGCGCCCAGGCGCATGCCGCGGGCAAGACCTTCGCGGCCTATTGCTATTCCGCGCACGGTGAGAACCACTGGATGCGCATGTCCGCCAAGCGTTTTGGCGCCCCACAGCTTGAAGAGGTCGAAGAGTTCATCGCCTCGCCCGAGTGGGTCGACATGTTTGTCCAAGTCAAGCGCAACTTTGTGGGACCTTACGGGCTCGGCCTTAAGACCGTGGCGCCTGTTGCCGGTTTCCAATGGCCCGAGGATTTCGACGGCGAGGAATCCGTCAACGCCCGCCGCGAAGCTTTGGCAGGGGATATGGAAGTTCGCCAGCAAATCCTTGATTATAATTCTGGCGACGTGCAGGCCACCCGTGCCGTGCGCGACTTCATGAGTGCCGGCGCGCCGGGCGTGCCTGCGCTTATTTCTTTCTGATCTCTCTAACTCAGAGCTAGCTTAGGGCTAACTCAGAACGGAATATCCAGGTGTCCGCACATAAACCTGCGGCGAAGGTCGCTGTCCTTATCGCCGCAGTATTGGTTTTGGTCCTTATTGGTTTCGGCATTGGCCGCGCGCTCTCGGGCGGCGACGATGATGGGAAGGACCATGGAACGCAGGTGTCGGTGACCGCGGCGTCGGCAAGCAGCAGCTCCCAATCGGCCTCGCGCACAAGTTCCAGCAGCGCCTCGAAGACCTCGAGCGCCGAGCCCACGGTTACCGAAACGGCCTATGCTGAGCCCACCGATTTCCAGGCCACGGAACCTACCCTTCTCTACTGCGATCAAGGCGCGCTGACCATTTTGGGTACGTTCTCCGATGGAACGCGGCGCCCCACCCCGGAATGCGATACCGCCAACCACCGCAGGGCCGTGCGCGCGGAGACCGTGTGCGGCAGTCTCAACGGCCGACTGATGTACCCCGATGAATGGGTTGAGCTGTGCAACGGTGGCCGCCCGATGGAGTCGGGCGACCTCAACGGCTATCCAGACGACGATGACAGCTATAACTCGGATGACAGTTACGACGCGGACGCCAGCGACGGGTATGACTCCGCGTACGAGTCCAATTCTGGATACGGCGAAACCTCCGCTGCCAGCACCGAGTCTGCGTACTAGAACAGCAGCAGTGGCGCTAGGATGGCCGCGCCGATGCCCAGCTGGTGCCACGGAATGGTGGTTTCCGGGGCAGGACCCTCGGTCTTCTTCTGCAGCACTGCCTTTTGGGCTTTCACCGCGCGCACGATGAGCACCGGGTAAACCGCGAGGGAGCCGATGCACAAGAGGGCGGCGCACAGGGTGACCCAGACTGTCGTCGAGGACATCCAGATTGCCACGCCGCCGTTGATGAAGGTGGCGCGCAGCAGGCCTAAACGGTTGAGCTCCTGCAGGCCCGCACGGGTGGCTGCCGGGCCGCCGCCCATTGTGATGGGAAGCAGGTAGCTCATCACGCCAAAGAGGAGCTGCGCGGCAAAGCCCACCACCAGTCCAAGCGTGGGAATGCCGGGCTCAGGGCTAAAGAAGTGTTGCACCGTGTAGTAGGTCAGCGCGCCTACCAGCCAGAAAGCGGAGCACAGAACGGAGATCGAAGGGTAGTTCACCCGCCCACGCGGATCCTTAGCCACGTTTAGTACGTTGGTGACCCATCCCTCGAGGCTTAAGACCCAGCCCACGCAGTAGACCGCGAGCCCGAACTCTGGGTGGTTAACAATGGTGCCGACCAAGGTGATGACAACGCCGAGCGCCAACAAAAGGAAGCTCGGGCGCATACGCTTGTTGACGCCCTTGGTGCGCCAGATGGACGGGAACAAGATGGTCAGCGAGCCGGCCGCGGCCAAGCCCGCGAAGCCGGCGACGTTGGCCGTGACGTGGGCGATGAGCAGCTGTGGGAGAGCAGGATGCACCGAAAGCAGTGCGCCCAAAGCAGCGCCCACCGCGAGGAAGAAGGCGGAGGCGACGTAGGCGGCAATGACGGGGCGGAAGCGTTTGCCCTTGCTTCCACGCCACTGGCCGAACAAGGAAACGCCATGCCAGGCAATCATCGCAGCAACTATCGTGGCGCCGACCTGGGTGAGTATCCAGTGCTGTGACCACGCATGCAGAAGCAATTGACCGATAAGCACCAGCACAATGCCCGCGTTGAGCACGTAGATGCGGGTGAGCTGGGCGGGCCGGGCGGAATCCGGCAGGCGGGTTTGCACAAACTTCTCAGAAAGGTGCTGGGACCACACCACGATGGAGTTGCTCAGAATACCCAGCGTGAAAATGTGAATGAGCACCCAGCGGGCATTTGGGATAAAAGCATGGATGGCGCCCACAACGATAAAGACCATCATCCAGATTGTCACGGGACGCGAGGCCCGGCGATGCCACGTGCGCGCTGACCATTTATCCATAAAACACGAGTTTATTCGTTTTTTCTCAAGGTCAAAGTCAGGCCTGTCAGTACCAGCGCCGCGCCGCAGTAACAGGCGATGAAGCCGGCCCAGGGCAGGGCGTCGAAAAGCAGGCCTGCCACCGCGCCCAGGACGGAAGAACCAAAGTAATAACAAAAGACGTACATGCTGGAGGCCTCCGCACGGTCATGGGTGGCCAGGTGGCCCACCCAGCCGGAAGCCGTGGAGTGCGCGGCAAAGAAACCGACCGTCAGCGCCACGATGCCCAGCAGAACTAGCGGAAGGGGCCCAGCGCAGGCAAAGATGCCGAGCGTGAAAAGAAGGCAGGAAGCAAAAAGCGTCTTTCCATGGCCGATCTGCTGTACCAGCCGGCCTGCGCGAGCCGAGGCCCACGTGCCGCTCAAGTAGAAAAGGAACACCGAACCCGCCAGCGCTGGCGCCAGACCAAAGTGCTGGATGAGCCGGAATCCTAAGAAGTTGTACATCGAGACAAAGGTGCCCATCGCCAGAAATGCCACCAGGTATAGCCCCACCAGCTTGCGGTTTCGCAGATGGCCAAAGATGGCGCGTAGCTCGTTGCCAAAGCGCAGTGCCTTAGGGGTGAAGTTGCGCTGTGCAGGCAGCAACACGATGCAAACGAGGGCGAAAAACAACGAGACGCAGGCTGAGCCGAACAACGCCCAGCGCCAAGAGCTGAACTCCACGATGCCGGTGGGCACGAGGCGGCCGGTCAGCCCGCCGATGGAGGTGCCGGCGATGTAGAGGCCCATCGCGCGGGCGAGATCGGTGGCAGAAAGCTCTTCAGATAACCAGGCCATAGCCGTGGCTGGGGCACCGGCAATCACCGCGCCCTGCAGGCCACGCAAAGTAATGAGCAATGCTGCGTTTGGGGCCAGCGGTACGACTAAGCCCAGCAGCGTCGCACCGACCGCTGAGACGATGAGCAGGCGGCCGCGTCCGAATCGCTCCGAAAGGATGGAAGCGGGAATCACGCATAGAGCCAGCGCGCCCGTGGCCGCCGACACCGTCAGAGCGGCCTGCGTGGAGCTGAGCCCCATCTGTTCCACCAGCGTGGGCAGTAGGGCTTGGGTGGTGTAGAGACAGGAAAAGATCGCCAGCCCCACGAAGAGCATTGCGAGCATGGCGCGCCGGGTTCTAGTCATATAAACAGCATGCGTGGCGGCAATGCATGTGTAAAATGTCTGAAAATTAGAAATTTAATGCAGACGGCGCATATAGAAAAGTGGGTGCGGGAATGAACCTGGATGACGTTCGTGGCGTCGTCGCCGTTGCGGAGCTCGGGCAGGTGGGCGCCGCGGCCGATGAGCTAGGCATTTCCCAGTCTGCGCTCACCCGCCGAGTGCAACGCATGGAGCGTGCGCTGGGGGCAAGTCTTTTCAACCGCGTGGGGCGCAGGCTGGTGCTCAATACCCGCGGTGAGGCATTCGTAGTGCACGCACGGAAGATGCTCGCCGCTGAGCGCGCCGGGCGGGATATGGTGTCCCGGCTCATGGACCCGGAACGCGGCGCAGTTCGCCTAGATTTCATGCATTCGCTGGGCACCTGGATGGTCCCTGACCTGGTCAAGGCTTATCGCGCACAGCATCCGAACGTGGATATTCGTCTGCATCAAGGCGCGGCGCAAGAGCTGGTTGGCCGCGTACTCGCGGGCGAGTCTGACCTAGCGCTGGTGGGCCCGCGGCCTACTTTGCCCGAAGCGGCGGAGCCGACAACTAGTGCACAGATAGGTTGGCATCAGATCGAGAGACAGCGGCTGGGGCTCGCCGTGCCCGAGGGACACTGGGCCGCAGACCGCGCGGAGGTAGGAATCGCCGAGTTCCGCGAGGAACCCTTCATCGGCATGCTTCCCGGGTATGGCACGCGCATGCTTCTCGACGCCCTAGCAGACAGTGCAGGCTTTAGCCCACGGTTGGTCTTTGAGTCGATGGAGCTAACCACTGTGGCAGGACTCGTTGCCGCCGGCCTGGGTAGCGCGCTTCTGCCCCTCGACGACCCCTACCTGCAGGTAAGAAACCTCGTTCCGCTGCAGCCGCCCGCTTACCGCGAGCTTGGCCTCGTCTGGCGGCAAGGAGATGAGGCTCCGCCGGTCGCGCAGTTCCGCGACTTCATCGTGGAAGGCACCTGGGCAAAAGGCGGGGCCTAACAAGGGCTCGAGAAGTAGGTAAAACAAAAAGAAAGCCGGCCTTCCTGCCAATCAAAGGCGGGTAAAGGCCGGCTCTAAAAGCGTTAATTAACGCTTACTTGGAAGCTGCAGCGAAGCGCTCAGCAACGTCATCCCAGTTGAATACGTTCCAGACTGCCTTGACGTAGTCAGCCTTCACGTTCTTGTACTGGAGGTAGAAAGCGTGCTCCCACATATCCAGCATGAGCAGCGGGGTGAAGTTGATGGAGGTGTTGCCCTGCTGATCGGTCAGCTGCTGAACGAGGAGGCGGCCAGCGATGTGGTCGTAGCCCAAGACAGCCCAGCCGGAGCCCTGCAGGCCAAGAGCCGCAGCGTTGAAGGCCTTCTGGAAAGCCTCGAAGGAACCGAAGTCACGGTTGATAGCCTCTGCCAGCTCGCCGGTTGGCTCGCCGCCACCGTTAGGGCCAAGGTTCTTCCAGAAGATGGAGTGGTTGGTGTGGCCACCCAGGTTGAAGGCCAGGTTCTTGTACAGAGCGCGCAGGCGGTCAGCGTTGCCCTCGCCCTTAATCTCAGCGTCGATAGCCTCGAGAGCAGCGTTAGCGCCAGCAATGTAGTTTGCGTGGTGCTTGGTGTGGTGCAGCTCCATGATCTCTGCGGAGATGTGTGGCTCGAGTGCGTCGTATGCGTAGTCGAGTTCTGGTAGTTCGTAGACAGCCATTGTTAATTCCTTTCTTTGGGTACGGTGCCCAATGATAGGAGCGCTGAAAGTATTCCGCCACAATTTTTCCACCCCGCGCTACACTCGTCCGCATCGAAGAGCAGGCCTTGGCCCTAAACGGTGGCCAAACGGCCCGAAGAAAATTCGTGAAAACCATCAAATTCAAAGTGAAACGAGGAAGAAAACATGTCGTGGTTGTTTAAACCAGAACCGAAAATCGTTAGCCGGGAAGATGCTCTGCCGGGGCGCGCGGAACCGATCTTGGAGCCGCAGCCGCACGCTGTGTTGGGCACGCCGATTACCGGCCCCTGGAAGGAGGGGCAGAAGTCTCTCGTGATCGGCATCGGCTGTTTCTGGGGTGCGGAGAAAATGTTCTGGGAAACCCCCGGTGTGGAGTCCACGTCCGTTGGCTATGCCGGCGGCACCACCCCAAACCCCACCTATTACGAGGTCTGCCGCGGGCTGACCAATCACGCGGAGGTCGTGCAGATTACCTATGACCCGCAGCAGGTAAGCCTGAAAGAGCTCGTGGTCAAGGCTTTGGAGGCACACGATCCAACGCAGGGCTTCCGCCAGGGCAATGATGTGGGAACGCAGTACCGCTCGGCCTTTTATCCAGAGACCGAGGCCGAGCGCGTGGAAATTCAGGGCATCGTTGACTCTTACGCGGGCAAGCTTGCCGACGCCGGCTTTGGTGACACCACCACCGAAGTAGTCGTGCTATCTGAGACCGACGCAGGCGAGTATTACCTCGCCGAAGACGAGCACCAGCAGTACCTGCACAAGAACCCACACGGCTACTGCCCGCATCATTCCACCGGCGTGAAGTGCGGCTAAGAGTTGCTACGCACTAGGGCGAGAGCGCTATAGACGCTTTTTTACCTGGTGCCGGAAATCGGAAGGCTTATTTAGCTGGTCGCGCTCGACAAAGGCGCGCATGCGCTCTGCCAGTTCTGGCGTTAGCTGTGTACGCGCCTGTGAGCCGAGCACGCTATCCCAGTACCAGAAGGTTTCCTCGAAATAGTTATGCCCGTGTCCGCCAGGGACGTTGAGCGAATTGAGTTGGTCGAGAGCTACTTGCCAGAAGGTGATGAAAGGCACCCATGGCAGGCGCCTGAAGGTATCTGCGTACAGCGTCCTTGGGGCGGGTTCCTGGATCCAGTCTGGACGTATAAAGATGAGGCGGCGATCCCACCAGACGATGGCGTCGGATGCATGCTGGGCAAAGACCACGCGGGGACGCTGCCAGCGCTGGTATTCGTTGCCAAAGGCGTCGTGCTCCATGTGTTCTGGGGTGGAAGCGAACCTGACGTGTTGCCCGGCGTCGATAAGCGGTAGCCGCTCCAATGAACCGCGGTCGCGGGCGCGGGCCAAACGGCGGGTAAAAGCCGTCATCCGCGGCGGGCCGGTAAAGACCGCGCCATCGCAAGCCGCCAGCAATTCCTCCAAGTCCCGATAGTTTTCAACGATGCCGTAGCAGCCCAAAGATTCCCCGGCGAAGTAAAGCTTCGGCCGGTTATCCTCCGGCATATCGTTGATGCGTGATTGCACCGCGGCGATGAGTTCGCGCGCAGCATTGATTGGTGCTTTGCGGTCCACGACGTAGCAAAAGACCGAAGGAAGATAGGAAAACTGCAGCGTCACGGTGGCGCAGTCGCCATGGGTTAAAAACTCATAGGCGGACACCGAGTAGTTGTTGATCCACCCGGAACCTGCTGGCAACTCAATCACGATGGTGTCGCGGCGGAAGGCACCGGTGCGTTCCAGCTCGGCGAGTGCCTGTTGAGCGGCGGCGATGGGCCCGCGGCCTTGGACCAAGCCAATGAAGATGCGGATCGGCTCGTGCGCATCAGAGCAGAGCATGACGTCCTTGATGTCGTGCGCGCGGGGGCCGCGATCCAAAAAGGCGCGGCCTTGTGAGCCCACGGCAGTCCATGGCTCCAGGGACCACGGGCTGCCGGAGCGCTCAGGCTCCCACGGCATCACAGAGCCGGGATAGACCAGCTTATTAAGCTGCAGCGCCTGCATCGAGGCGTCGTGAATGAAGCGCCGCCACAGCATGCGGTCACTAAATAAAGCCATGAGATAACCCACGGTTGATCCGGCCAATGGCCACGCCAGCCAGCGTGGCAGCCAACGTTGGGCCTGGCGGGAGAGCTGGGTGACGGTGAGCTGGGCGGCCTCGCCGATGACGAGCAGGCTGCCATAACCTAGGGTTCCGATGGCGATGCCGAGTGCCGCTGACTGGGGGCCGCGCTCGTTGTACTTGTTGACCAGCTTGGCCTGCTCGCTCTGATTGCGCAGCGAGCGCGCGCCCATCAAAAGCGTGATTACGCCCAGGGCGAGGTGGGTGCGGCTACGGGTGGTGGGCCCAACCCTGTCTTGTGGGCGCTTACCGATGTAGCGCAGGCCGCGTTTAGTGATAAACGCAGCGGTGGTTGCCGTGAAATGTCCGGCTGCCTGACCGATGGCGACGTTGGCTGCGGTGACCCACCAAGGACGTGGCAAAAGCGACGGGGAGACTGCGGCCCAGGTAGCAATTTCCGCCACAAAGATGCCGGGCGCCATATTTTGTGGCAAACGTCTCCTGCCCGTCATGCGTACTCCAGGGGTAAGATCGCTGAGCACTTCCAGACCGAAAACCGCAGCTGAAAGGGTATGTATGGCTGCGGTGCGGGCGAATTTGCGGGCGATATCACGCATGCGAACCATTCAACCAGCATCCTCACCCTCGTGCAGGGGATGTTTGATCGGGCATAAATGATGTGAAATCGGACAGTCCCTTGTGTGAGATCGGGCGTACAACAGGCAAAGTTGGGAGACTCGGGGCACAATAGGGCTCATGGGAAATCATGTAGGAAACAAAGTCGTGCTCATCGGCGCAGGTGATGTTGGAGTTGCCTACGCATTCGCACTCGTTAACCAAGGAACCGTCGACCACCTGGCCATCATCGACATCGACGAGAAGAAGCTCGCCGGCAACGTGATGGACTTGAACCACGGCGTGGTCTGGGCGCCTTCGCGCACCCGCGTCACCAAGGGCACCTACGCGGATTGCGCTGATGCCGCAATGGTGGTCATTTGCGCCGGCGCCGCGCAGAAGCCGGGTGAGACCCGCCTGCAGCTGGTGGATAAAAACGTCAACATCATGAACTCGATCGTTTCCGACGTCATGGCCAACGGCTTCGATGGCATCTTCCTGGTTGCTTCCAATCCAGTGGACCTTTTGACCTACGCAGTGTGGAAGGCTTCCGGCCTGCCGCATGAGCGCGTCATCGGCTCCGGCACCATCCTGGACTCCGCGCGTTATCGCTACATGCTCTCGGAGATGGATGACATCGCTCCGACCTCCGTCCACGCCTACATCATCGGCGAGCACGGCGACTCTGAGCTCCCGGTTGTCTCTTCGGCCAATATCGGCGGTGTGTCCTTGTCCCACCGCTCCGAGGAGGATCCAGGCTACAACGAGCGCATCGAGAAGATCTTCGAAGATACTCGCGACGCTGCCTACACGATCATCGACGCCAAGGGTTCCACCTCTTACGGCATCGGCATGGGCCTGGCACGCATCACTCGTGCAGTCATCCAGAACCAGGCAGTTGTGCTTCCGGTTTCTGCGTACCTGCAGGGCCAGTACGGCGTTGAGGATGCCTACATCGGCACCCCAGCGGTGATCGACCGTTCCGGTATCAACAAGGTTGTTGAGCTGGCGCTCGACGAGCACGAAAAGGAGCGCTTCCGCGCTTCCTTTGAAACGCTCAACAAGATCAAGACTGAGATCTTCGGATAGTGAAAATTGTCGCGCACAGGGGATACTCCGGTAAATATCCGGAGTTGTCCTCTCTTGCATTTGCTAAGGCGCTGGAGCTGCCGATTCACGGCCTCGAGTGCGATATCCGCCTGTCCCGGGACGGCAAGGTGGTGGTCAACCATGACGCCACCCTTGACCGCACCGCGGGCCGCCCAGGCCGCATCGCGCAGATGGATTGGGAGGAGTTGCGCCAGGTCGACATCGGCGGCGGCCAGCACATGCTGCTGCTCGATGAACTGCTGGAGATGCTGGGCGATAACCCGCATCACCTTTACATCGAAACCAAGCATCCTTCCGGCCAAGGCGATGTTCTTGAAGAACAGCTGGTGCTGCGCTTGCGCTACGCCGGGCTTCTCGATGACCCCCGCATCCACATGATTTCCTTTTCCCACAAAGCAGTCCGGCGCATGCAGTCTCTTGCCCCGCAGGTCGATCGCTTCTATCTACGTCGCGACTGGGAGCGGCACTTCCCGGATGTTTTGCTTTCCCGCCCAACGGGCCTGGGTATGTCGTTGTTGCGTGCCAAATTGCGCCCCGATGACATCGGGGCCTTTGGGCTTCCTACCTATCTGTGGACGGTGGATAAACCGGATGACATGAAATGGGCGTGGTCCAACGGGATAGACATTTTGGCCACGAATCAACCAGAAGTGGCCCTACTCGCCATAGAGCTCTAGCCAGCAGGTAGATTGGTGAACATGGCCAAGAAGAAAAAGAACAAGGAACAGCTGCCTGAGGGAATGTCTCGCCGTCAGGCCAAGCTAGCTGCTCGCGCCGCAGAGCGCGCGGCCCTAGAAAAGGATGCCCGTCCCTTCGGTGGCTTGAGCGCTGAGGCTTCCCTCGTTGCGATGCAGGAATTCGTTCCTTCCGCGACTGCAAAGCTTTCCCTCAAGGGCTTTGACAAGGACGTTTATGTCGCCACCGTTCTGCCGGGCGCTTCTGCCGCACTCATCCGTGACGATGAGTTCGGCGGCGACGCATTCGTGGGCTTGCAGGTACAGTCCCACACCCACAACCCGGGCCGCGACCTCGCATTCGCCCTGAACTGGGTAAAGAATAATGAGCCGGGCTCTACCCTTGAGTCCACCGCGGCAGACGGCTCTGAGCCGGCTCTTAGCGAGCTGCTTGAGGAATCTGCAGACTTGGACATTAACGTCTACCAGGATTTCTCCTGGTGGATGCCAGAGGGCGCTCAGATCACCCCGCAGGTGGCGCAGTCTATGCAGATGGCAAACGACTCCGTCATCGAGTCCCACCAGGTAGGCAACGACATCGAGGGCATCGCCTTCTGGGCAAACGCCGGCGGCGGCAAGGCGCACATCCGTTGGGTACGCCCGAACGATGATGAGAACGCCTTCTTAAACGCCCTGGCCCGCGTTGCAGCACGCGGCGAGCTGAACCTTGGTGAAAACACCAAGTTCGCCGGCGTCTTCCGCACCCACGGCCTCATCGCGCCGGTCTTTGACCTGCAGCCAGAGGTAGCATTCGACTCCTACGAGGCAGAGCTTGCTCGTGTCGACAAGGCGCTCGCCGCAGAGATCGACAACGACGAGAACCTGAACTCCGACGAGCGCAAGCAGCTCGAGAACATCAAGTCCCGCCAGGTCACCCTGCGCTAGAAAGTAGCTGTTTAGTACTTTCCGCGCGTACGATGCGCCTACAAAAGACACAAAGAAGGGGAGGCACCTCCGATGAGGTGCCTCCCCTTTTATGATCGCTGCTTTACCGGGAGCGGTCTTACTTCAGCGAATCCCACAGCTGCTGGGTTGCTTCTTCATCCCAGAGCACCACGTTGCCTACCGTGGTGTCCTCGAAGCCGCCGATTGGCACGGTCTCGGTCTCCACGCCGCTGGCCATGGCCAGCGCCACGCGGGCCAGGTGCCAGACGTGGTCTTTTTCGCCCACGATGAAGGAGCTGGCGGTGTGGTTGACCAGGGAGATGGTCCTAAACGGATTGATCAGCGTGCTCGGCGAGGTGATCTTATCCAGCAGCGCTGCGAAGAATTCACGCTGGCGCTGGACACGGTCAAGGTCACCCATCGCGGTAGCGCGCGTGCGCACGTAGCCCAGCGCCTCCGGTCCGCGCAGCTCCTGGCAGCCCGGCTGCAGGTTGATTCCGGCGAGCGGATCATCAATCGCTTCCTTGACGCAGATATCTACACCGCCAACAGAATCAACCACGTTGGCCAGGCCGCCCATGCCGATTTCGGCATAGTGATCGATGTGCAAGCCAGTGGATTGCTCCACGGTTTCCGTCAGCAGCTGCGGGCCACCATAGGTAAAGGCAGCATTGATCTTGTCCATGCCGAAGCCAGGTACCTCGACGTAGCTATCGCGCGGAATGGAGACCAGCTTGGCCTTGCCGGAAGCCGGAATGTGCAGGACCATGATGGTGTCGGTACGGCCGACGCCCACGTCACCACCGGTGCCGAGCTCTGCCTGCTGTTCCTCCGTCAGCCCCTGGCGGGAATCGGAGCCCACCAACAGCCAGTTGGTGCCCGCTGTATTGGAGACCTGCTGTTCCGGCATCGCCTCGATGCGGGTCAGGCGCGAATCCGTCCACAAGGTAAAGACCAAGGTCAGCACGAGCATGATCGCCACGAACCAGCCCAGGCAGCCCAAAGACTTCTTAATCGGGTTTACCTTCTTGCGGCGGCGATGCGGACGCTGCGGTTTTACGCCCCTTGGGCCTTCAGGTGAGCGATAGCTGCGCGGTACATCTGGCGTTGCGCGCCGAGGCGCACGCTGGGGCATGCTCTGCTGTTCGCGCCGGGGCGGCGTGCGCCGTGGCGCGCCCTGATTGCGCTCCATGTATGCGCCCACATCAAAACGGGTTTCTTCCGGGCGGGGAGAGGTCGGGCGGGCGCTAGGGTTACTCGCCGCAGATCCTGCCCGCGGTGGGCGCGGCGCTGCTTGGCGACGCCGCACTGGGCGCCCAAAGCGGTCCCTTATAGGTTTGCCGTCAGCACCGAGCACGTAGTCTGCGGCCGAGCCTGCGCCGGAATCTGCTCCGGAGGCGGGCACAGGGCTATCACCTGCGCGGCGTGCCTCGCGATGCGGGTCTCGTCCAGATTGAGTCATGCGCTCAACTCTACATCGAATTCACTCCTGTCCCATATGTGTACATGCGTTTGTCCACATACGTTTGTTCCGAACTGGGCTGTGCATAAACAGAATGCGCCGTCTAGAAAAGCAGGGAATATCCCACGAAAGCCACTGCGTCGATGAGAAAGTGCGCGATGACAAGCGGCCAGACTTTGCCGGTCTTGGCATAGAAGTATCCGTAGACCAGCCCCATCACGATGTTGCCGAAACCTGCCGATACACCCTGGTAGAGATGATAGGAACCGCGCAGGATTGATGACGCCGCGAGGGTAGCCGGCAGCGCCCAGCCTGATTGGCGCAGGCGGGTCATAAACCAGTAGACCACCACGACTTCCTCGGCAAAGGCGTTCGCGGCCGACTTCAAAAGCAGCACTGGCATTTCCACCCAGGCATTATCGAAGGAGGTTGGGACCACTTCCTTGGTCCAACCAAAGTGCAGCGCAGTGTAGTACAGTGCGAGCCCCGGCAACCCGATGAGTGCGGCCAGGCCTGCGCCCTGCAGCCAATCCCTTACACGCAGGAAACGCTCAAGCATCGCCGCGGGTTTGTTCCGGACCGAAAGCAAATAGAGCGCCAGCGCGCCCCAGGAAAACAGCACGGCGGCGGAGCAGAGCTGCAGGCCCAGGTCCAGCCACGGGGAGACAGATTGGCTCGAGTTGATGGTCACCGATTGCGCGTTTAGTGGTGCTGGATTGAGCAGGTCATCGATGAGCCGCAGCACCGAGCGCACGCCCGAAATACCAAAACTCAAGGCCAAGACGATGAGGATTTCCGTCAGCCTCGTCCGGTTCTTTTGGTTTCCGGCCTCTTTAAGATGCCCGCGCGTCATGGGTGCAGCACCTTCGCTAAGCCGAGCAGCTCGGCGTCGTCAAGCGTTATGCCTCCCAAATGCACGCCCACCGGCGGGTGGTCTGGCACCTTCCAGGGAATCGAAACCGCGGGCAGCATCGCGACGTTGAACAGCGAGCCCCACGGCGACCACCGCGTTTGTTCGTCGAAATTCTCCTGGTGCGGGAGGGAGGTAAACGCGCCGCGCCTGGGCGGATCATAGGCCAGCATTGGCGTGAGAATGGCGTCTACCTGCCAGTACTCCGCCAACAACGCCGGCAGCTGCGCCGCGTGCTCGCGCGCCGCCGCGTGCTCGGCGTTGCTTACCTGCATCCCCAGTTGGCGGATCCACTCGGCGTAGCCGGTGGTCTCCGGGAGCTTGGCCAGCTTGCGCATGAATAGGCGCTGGAAAGCCTGGAAAGTCTCGCCTGCCTGCGGATAGGGCGAAATCGCCACCGTTTCAAAACCCTGGCCCTCCAGTACCTGCGCTGCTTCTTTGACCGCCTGCAGCATGTGCGGGGCAACGGCCGTGGAAGCAAAGAGCGGATCGACCAGCACGCCTACCCGTGCGCGTGGCGTCCGTGGGCGCAGTTCGTGGAGAAAAGCGGCGTCGTCAAGAGTGCGCGCAATAAAGCCCTGCACCGCCAGCTCCTCGCCGGAGGGCTTGAAGCCCACCACGCCACAAGCCGCAGCAGGCACCCGGATGGAGCCGCCGCCGTCCGAAGCATGAGCCGCACGCAGTAACCCTCGGGCCACCTGCACCGCCGCACCGCCCGAGGAACCACCCGGCGTCTTTCCTGGATAGAGCGGGTTATCCGGATGCGGCAGGCCCACCGGTTCCGTATCTACCCGCAGGCCCAACTCCGGTGCCGCGGACTTACCCACGATGCGCGCTCCCTGCTGCTCCAAGCGCTCGATGAAAGGATCGCTGAACTCTGGGAGATAGGTGCGCTGCACATGCCCCATGGTGGTAGGCATGCCCGCTACATCGTTGAGATCCTTGGCGGAGAGTATCCACCCGCTTAACCGGCCTTCCGCCTGCGGTGCGCGCTCCAAGTCGAGGTGGGTAAATCCATGCTCTTCGGCGCTTAAATGCGCAAGCGATTCGCGGAGAGCCGCCAAGCTGAAATCCGGGGAAAACTCCATGGCGCCACAGTCTAGTGGGCTAGGGTTGCCAGCATGAGCACCGCAACAAAAATTGCCTTCCTTGGTCCCGCCGGTACCTTCACCGAGGCTGCTCTGCAGCAGATGGCCAGCGAATTCGCCGCCGTGGAGCCGCTGCCAGTGGACTCGCCCGCGGCAGCTGTGAACGCGGTGCGCGCAGGTAAAGCGGACTATGCCTGCGTTGCCCTGGAAAATTCGGTCGACGGTGCGGTGACCGCCACGTCCGACGCCCTAGTCGATGGCGACGCAGTGCAGATCTATCGCGAAGTCGACCTGTCTGTTGCGTTTAGCATCATGGTCCGGCCCGGCACTAAGCCCAATGACGTGCGTACCTTTTCCACCCATCCGGTGGCCTTGCAGCAGGTCCGTGGCTGGTTGGCAGAGAATCTTCCCGCTGCCACGTTTGTTGCCGCCAGCTCCAATGGTGCCGCAGCCCAGGCGGTAGCTGCGGGGGAAGTCGATGCGGCAGCAGCGCCGACCCGCGCCGCGGAACTCTTTGAGCTGGACACGCTCGCCGATGCCGTGGCCGACGTCCAGGGCGCCACCACCCGCTTCGTCCTCGCGGGGCTGCCCGGAAAACCAACGACCCGCACCGGTCGTGACAAGACCGCAGTGGTCTTTACCCTGCCCAACGAACCAGGTTCGTTGGTCGGCGCACTGGAGGAATTCGCCCACCGCGGTGTGGATCTTTCCCGTATCGAATCGCGGCCTACCCGCACCGGACTCGGCACGTATAGGTTCCACGTGGAACTAGTAGGCCACATCGATGACGAACCCGTGGCCGCAGCGCTGCGCGCATTGTGGTTGCGCGCGGAAGAACTCGTCTTCTTGGGTTCGTGGCCCTCCTATTCGGATAAGGGCACGCAGCCGCGTGATCTATCGCGCTTGAAAGCGGCAGATGAATGGGTAGCGCGGGCACGGAAGGGCCAATAGTGTAGGAAACTATGAGCGGAAGAATCTTTCTCGTGCGCCATGGCCAGACCTACTCCAACGTCGAGCACCTGCTCGATACACGCCCGCCGGGAGCCGAGCTTACCGAGCGTGGCCGTGGTCAGGCCACGGACGTTGGCCAAGAGCTTGCGGAGCTAACCGCAGGCCGCAAGGTGCGCTTTTATTGCTCTATTGCGCTGCGCGCCCAGCAAACCGCGATGCTGGCGGCGGAGTCTTTTGCCAAGGCCACCGGCCAAATCCGTGTGCCTGTGGAGGTAAAGACGGGCATCCACGAAATTTTCGCCGGCGACTTCGAGATGGACGGCAGCGAGGACGCCCACCGTTCCTACATGGTGGCGCTGCGCGGCTGGCTCGACGGCGACGAGAACGCCTGCATGGAAGGCGGCGAGACCTACCGCAACGTGCTGGAGCGCTATCAGCCAGTTATTGAAGAAATTGCCGCTAACCTAGGCGAGGACGAGGACGCGGTCGTTGTCAGCCATGGCGCCGCCATTCGTGTGGTCAGCCGTCACGCCACCGGAGTCGACGCGGACTTCGCCTACACCGGGTACATGGCAAACGGACGTTTTACGGTGATGGAGCCCAACGGCCAGCCCTTTGGCAAGTGGACACTGAAACGCTGGGCAGATACCGATATGGAAGAATCCAGCAGCATCTAGCCGAGGGCGCTAACCCCAGCCCAGATGGTGTAGCTCGTGTTCTTCTAGCCCGAAGTAGTGGCCGAGCTCGTGGAAGACGGTCACCTCGACTTGGTGCGCCAGCTCTTCTTCCGTGTTGCACCATTCCTGCAGCGCACCACGGTAGATGAAGATGGTGTCGGGGAGAAAGCCCGTGTGGTCGAAAGTGCGATCCGGAAGGGCCACGCCCACGTAGAGGCCCAACAGGTGGGGATTTTCTGCGTTGAAATCCTCCACCAAGATGGCCAGGTTGCGCATCCGCTGGACGAACTCGTCCGGGAGTTTATCGAGCGCATCGTTGACCATCTCATCGAAGCGCTCTTCGCTTACTAAATACACCTGCTGCTCGTTATCGCCTTTTGTATTACCGATTTGCTCGGCTTATTACTGTGCGGCAGGTGCCGGAGTGTTAGCCGCCGAGCTATTGTCTGCTGGGGCGCCCTGTGCGTTAGGCGCTGGGGTGGGCGCTGCGGAAGGGTTGCGCACCGGATTGCGCTCTGGCTGGACTGCTGGTGGCGCGCCGTCGATAGTCAGAGCGTTACGGCCGCCAGTGGCTGAGCCGGTGATGGTGGAGAAGTGGCCATCGTTTGGGTGCATCAAAGAGCAGTTCACGGAGCGGCTGCCACCGTTCCATGCGGCCTCGTTGACCGAGCCCCAGAAGGGTTGCAAGGTGGACTGATAAAGGTTTTCTTCCTCGCCCAGGTACTCGATGGCGGCGGCCGTACAAGTTTCGTTGAGGTAGGAGTTGAGTTCCTCACCGTTGGGGTAGCCACCGGTGAAGTGCTCGCCCAGGTTCACGATGGATACGGTCTCCAGCTGGTGCGGCTGCGCACAGTCCACGGTGCGCACGATCTGCTTGTCATCGATGCTGCGGCATTCGCCAGGCTTGGCGACGACCGCCTGATCTACCGCTTCCACGTTGCCGGTATTTAGCTGTGGAACGCCTGCCTCATCGGTGGTCTGTAGGCCACAGAGTAGGGTGCGATCTCCTTGCTGCCATGCCGCCTGTGGCGGCAGGACGGATGCAATGTCGAACTTGCCGTTTGGATCCCATTTGCCGTGCAGGTAGCCCAGGGTGCTGGACTCGCACAGCTCATCGCGCAGGGCATTCTGGCGGGTTACGTCGGGACGTTTGGCGTCGGGGCCGAACTCACTGGTGGGGTAGGTGCTGAGATCCTCGCGGGCAGCAACCTCAAAGCGGTGCGGCTTATCGCAGGAAATCTCTGCGAAGTTAGAGATTTCTCCCTTGCCATCTATGTCCCAGGATAAGCAGGTGCCGGACTCGGCCGAGGTAAACGCAATTACCTCTGGCTCGGCGGAGGGCTGCTCTGCTTTATCGGGAGCAGACTGGTTATTCGTGCTGCCAGTATCCGGGCTAAGCAGCCCGTATGCACCGAGAAACGCGGCGGCTGCGAGGGTGGCCACCAAGAATAACCGGACGGCAAACGATGAGCGCCAAGGAGAATTTTTACTCATAAGGCCTCCCATAGTACCCGTCTGCCTGGGATTCTTCTTATCCTTTAGGCGTCGAGAGCGCGGCTGACCCGCGTGGTGAGCCGGTAGCGGTCGGTGCGATAGACCGAAGAGCACCACTCAACTGGGCGATCGCCCGAGCGGGACTTGCGGATGATGTGCAGCAGTGGGGTGCCGGGCTCGACGTCGAGAAGCTGCGCTATCTCCGCATCCGCCGCAATCGCCGTGACCGTCTGATCCGCCTCCGTGATTGGCAGATCGAAGTTGGAGTCCAGGATGGCGTAGACCGAGTTGTAGATGTCATTTTCCAGAAGGTTGGGAACAAAGGCAGAGTTATACCAACCGTCATCGATGGAATAGGGCTCCCCATCGCCCAAGCGGAGGCGGCGTAGGTGGGTATGCGTCACGGAAGGATCGGCGCCGAAGAACTCGGACACCTCATCCGGGGCTGACGCGCGGCCGCCCAAGAGGATTTTGCTGGAGGCCTGGACACGTTGGGCACCCATTTCATCGGAGAATGAGGCCAAATGCAGACGAGATACTAGGGGATTAGGGGCGACGAAGGTGCCTTTGCCGCGCACGCGCCGCAGGCGTCCGGCGGCAACCAAATCACCGATGGCGCGGCGCACCGTGATGCGAGAGACGCCATAAGTCTCTTCCAGAATGCGCTCACCTGGGAGGATGTCCCCTGGCTTCAAAGTGGTGTTGCACAGCTCGGTGAGGATGTCACGCAGCTGGGCATGCTTTGGGACGGGTCCATCGGTGATGATTTGTGCGGTCATAAACACATAATAATTCGCTGGTTATTACCACTGCAAGGGCAGCCTAGTGCGCTAAACTTTTAAGCGTGATTGATCTAAAGTTCCTCCGCGAAAACCCAGACGTTGTCCGTTCCTCCCAGGTAACCCGTGGTGAGGATCCAGCTCTTGTTGACGAGCTTCTGGCCGCCGACGAAGCCCGCCGTTCTGCCATCCTGGCAGCCGACGAGCTGCGCTCCGAGCAGAAGGCCTTCGGCAAGAAGATTGGCCAGGCCTCCCCAGAAGAGCGTCCAGCCCTGCTGGAGGGTTCTAATGAGCTGAAGGAAAAGGTCAAGAAGGCCGAGGCGGAACTGGCTGCTGCTGAAGAAAAGGTAAACGAGCTGCAGTTCCAGCTCTCCAACGTCGTGGAGGGCGCGCCGGCTGGCGGCGAGGATGACTTCATCGTCCTCGAAGAGGTTGGCACGATCCCAGAGTTCGACTTCGAGCCGAAGGATCACTTGGAACTCGGCGAGTCCCTTGGGCTTATCGACGTAAAGCGTGGCGCCAAGGTGGGCGGCGCCCGCTTCTACTACCTGACCGGTGACGGTGCCTTCCTGCAGCTGGGCATGCTCATGCTCGCGGCACAGAAGGCGCGCGAGGCTGGCTTCCAGCTGATGATCCCGCCAGTTCTGGTTCGCCCAGACATCATGGCCGGCACCGGCTTCTTGGGCCAGCACTCCGATGAGATCTACTACCTGCCGGCAGATGATCTCTACCTCGTCGGTACCTCCGAGGTTGCGCTCGCGGGCTACCACAAGGATGAAATCCTGGATCTCAGCGACGGCCCAATCAAGTACACCGGTTGGTCCTCCTGCTTCCGCCGCGAGGCTGGCTCCCACGGCAAGGACACCCGCGGTATCCTGCGTGTTCACCAGTTCGACAAGCTGGAAATGTTCGTCTTCTGCAAGCCGGAAGAAGCAGAGCAGATGCACCAGATGCTGCTGCAGATGGAAAAGGACATGCTCGCTGCGATGGAGCTGCCTTATCGCACCATCGACATCGCTGGTGGCGACCTTGGCTCGTCTGCTGCCCGCAAGTTCGACAACGAGGCATGGGTTCCAACCCAGGGCTGCTACCGCGAGCTAACCTCCACCTCGAACTGCACCACCTTCCAAGCGCGTCGTCTGCAGACCCGCTACCGCGACGAAAACGGCAAGACCCAGTACGCCGCAACCCTCAACGGCACCCTGGCCACCACCCGCTGGCTCGTTGCCATCCTGGAAAACCACCAGCAGGCCGATGGCTCCGTGGTTGTCCCAGAGGCGCTGCGCCCATTCGTGGGCAAGGACGTTCTACGTCCGCGCTAAAGCAGATTAGTTAACAGTTATATATACGTCCCCCGGGTTTTCCTGATCCGGGGGACTTGTCGTGCTTAACTAGTAATTGTTTTGTCCGAGCTACCTTTAGCCTCCACAAAGTCCCGCATTTTTAACCAGGGGGAAGAACTATGAACGCCGTTAAAGACTTCTTTTATCAACGCATTGTCACCCTGGCACGGGGCGTTACTATTGCGCAGGGGCTTAAGTTTCGCACCTGGGGCGAGGAGAATATCCCGGACAAGGGCGGTGCGGTGCTCGTGGTCAATCACACCGGTTACATGGACTTTGTCTTCGGCGGTTTTCTGCCGCATAAGAAGAAGCGCCTGGTGCGCTTTCTGACCAAGGCCGGCGTCTTCAAGACCCCAGTCGTGGGCCCACTGCTGAAGATGATGGGCCACATCCCGGTAGACCGTATCGATGGTGGAGCTTCCATCCGCCAAGGCATCGAGCTGGCCAAGGCCGGCGAGCTGGTCGGCGTCTTCGCCGAGGGTACGATTTCCCGCAGCTTCGAAATCCGCAGCATGCGTGGCGGCGCAGCCCGCATCGCTTATGAAGCCGGCGTGCCGATTATCCCGATGGTCACCTTCGGCTCCCAACGGTTGTGGACCAAGGGGCAGAAGAAGAACCTGGGCCGCAGCAATACCCCGCTGCTCATCCGTGCCCTCGAGCCTTTTAAACCGACTGGCGACGTCGAGGCAGACACCGCCGAAATTCGTCGCCGCATGCAGGAAGGCCTCGAGATGCTCTGGAAGGACTACGAGGCGGAGTTTGGTCCAATGCCGAAGGGCGCTTTTTGGGTTCCAGCCCGCATGGGCGGCGGAGCGCCGAGCCTGGAGGAAGCAGAGCGCGAGGATAAGGCGGTCGAGTCGGAGCGCTACCGCGTGCGCCGCCTGCGCGATGACCTGATGGGGCTCAAGACTCGCATCTCCGAAGCCACCTCTGAGCTGTTCAAGGACCGTCTGGCCATTACCGCAAAGCCGGCCAGCGGCGAGGTGGAGGAGCTCAAGCGCACCACCCCGGAGACACTCGAGTGGATCAAGGAAAACCTCAACATCGTCATCGAGGAGGCCACTCGTGGCTTGGGTGAGGGCCGCGACAAAGTCACCGAAATCATGGGACAGCTCAAGGTTGATGTGGCTGAGACGCAGGCCAACCTCGCCACCAGTAGCAAGGAAGTCTTCGCGGGCTCCAAAGTGGAGCAGGGCTTGTTGAGCGCTGCGACCCAGTCGCGCCTTATCGTCTCCCGCCTGCCACACCGCATGAAGGCGCACTTCACGCAGATCCCGCGCATCGTTGTGGCAGATGAATCCACCTTGAATTATGAGGATGGTTCCGTGACCAAGCGCCTGCATGATGCATTCGCCGGCGTTTATCCGGAGTCGCAGATGCTGGTGCTGATGTCCCCGCAGGCGGCGGCTTACCCAGACTCCACCTTTGCCAATATCCAGCAGGAACTTTGGAGGATTGAGCATCAGGGCGGCGTCGTCAAGCATGGCTCCGAGGTTATTGCCATGCATCCGCTTTCCGACGCCGCCGTTGCTGCCATCGAAGCACACAGCGACATTGTCGTCGAATGGGCCTACGAAGGTGGGGAAGTGGTCTCTGGTCATATCAAGCGCGAGCTGCGTGAGGTGAAGGACGTCCTGGGTGAAGTATCCGGTGCCCGTTTCGTGGACACCCCAACGGGGCTAATCGTGGTTGCAGATGAGGCATGTCGGTGGGCTGCTACTGAGCAGATTCTTGAGCTAGTGGGGGCGGCCCCGCGTGAGGTGATCGTCTTTGCTGGTGAGGCAGGAGACGAGGTTTTCTTGGACCACACGCAGGTGGTCGCGCTGGAGACCGCACCCATTGAGCTGGTCAAAGAAGCAGGTTCCGTGACCTACTCGGCAGAGCGCGCTGGCGTCTCCGAGGTGCTGGAGGCGATGGCGAAGTTGAATAAGAAGAAGTAGACCTTAATAAAGTTAGGGGAACCGCAAGGAGCGTCTGGATATGACCAGAGGCTCTTTTTATTTGTCCGCCTATACCCCCTTATAGGGGTGACATAAGTTTCTTTCCTTTATAAAAATTAATGAAAAATGCTGGTTACGGTGGAGGAACTTACGAGTGAGTAGCGCAACAGCGCGCTTTCTGTCGTGACCCCTAACATAAGATTCAGGAGAAAAGATCTTCAAGGCCCGAGGCGGGGAATGGACCACTTTGGGCGACCATGAGGCTCCGCCTGTCACCGTAGCGCGCGCCGTGCGAGAGCACGGCGACGGTATTGCGATGGCATAAGGGGCAAGTTAAGGAGATGAGTTTAGTAATGACAAAGCTAAGCAATCAGAGTTTCAACCCGGAATACTTTGAAAAGGCATGGGAGAACTACTCCGATGAAGAATATGACGTCGTCATCATCGGCGGTGGCTCCGTTGGCGCAGGTGCAGCGGTCGACGCCGCTACCCGTGGCCTGAAGACCGCAGTTGTCGAGTCCCGCGACTTCGCGGCAGGTACCTCTTCCCGCTCCTCCAAGATGTTCCACGGTGGGTTGCGCTACCTGGCGATGTTCGACTTCCGCCTGGTCGCCGAGTCTCTCCATGAGCGCGAGCTCAACATGTCCACCCTGGCTCCGCACCTGGTTAAGCCGCTGAAATTCATCTTCCCGCTGACCCACCCAGTCTGGGAGCGCGTGATGATGTTCGGCGGCTTTACTTTGTATGACCTCATGGGCGGCGCAAAGAGCGTTCCGATGCAGAAGCACTTGACCCGCAAGGGCGTGCTCAAGGTTGCCCCGGGCCTGAAGGATCACGCAGTGGTTGGCGGCGTGCGCTACTACGACACGCTTGTCGACGACGCTCGCCACACCATGACCGTCTTGCGTACCGCCGCCGAGTTCGGCGCCAGCGTCCGTACCGGCACCGAGGTCGTGGGCTTTGAAAAGGACCGCGGCGGCCGCATCACCGGCGCGCATGTCCGTGACGTTGCAACCGGCCGCGAGGCCACCATCAAGGGCCGCGTCTTCATCAACGCCACCGGCGTGTGGAATGACAAGATTCAAGAGATGGCCGGCGTGGAGGGCAAGTTCACCGTCCACGCTTCCAAGGGCGTGCACATCGTTGTGCCGAAAGACGCCCTCGACGCCGATGCTGCACTGTGCTTCGTCACCGAGAAGTCCGTCCTCTTCGTTATTCCATGGGGCGAATACTGGATCATCGGTACCACCGACACGGACTGGGAAAAGGGTCTGTCTCTGCCGGATCCAGCACCAACCAAGGCTGACATCGACTACATCCTGGATCAGGTTAACCAGCGCGTTTCCCGCACCATTACCCGCTCCGACATCGTCGGCGTTTACTCCGGCTTGCGCCCGCTTTTGACCGGTAAGTCCGACACCACCACCAAGCTGTCCCGCAACCACGCCGTGGCCAAGGTTGCTCCGGGCCTCGTCTCCGTTGCCGGTGGCAAGTACACCACCTACCGCGTCATTGGTAAGGATGCCGTTGACCTGGCCGTCAAGGAGCTGATTTTCGACGCTCCAGAGTCCGTCACCGAACGCACCCCAATCCTGGGTGCCGAGGGCTACCACGCTCTGGCTAACCAGGTACCGACCTTGGCTAAGCGCTACGGAGTGCACCAGGACGTCATCGAGCACCTGCTTGGCCGCTACGGCTCCCTGCTGGGCGAGGTCCTCGCTCCGGCAGAAGAAGACGCTGAGCTGCTGAAGCCGGTCCCAGGTGCAGAGCAGTACCTGTGGGCTGAGGTGCGCTACGCCGTTACCCACGAGGGTGCACTGCACCTGGATGACATCCTTTCGCGCCGCCTGCGCATCGCCATTGAGTACGCACACCGCGGCGTCGATTGTGCCGATGCGGTGGCCAACTTCGTCGCTCCGCTGTTGGACTGGGACGATGCTACCAAGCAGGCAGAAATCGCCGCATTCAAGCAGCACACCGAAGCCGAGCTGCAGGCAGAAGCAGCACTGACCGACCAAGAAGCAAACGACATCCTCGTGCGCGCGGCAGGCAAGCCGCAGGTATAAGGACCATTCAAGAGAAAGACTAAAAGCATGACCGCAATGGATGCTTTCCTCTGGGAGTTCATCGGAACTGCCCTGCTCCTCCTGCTGGGTAACGGCGTGTGCGCCTTGGTTACCCTGCGCACCTCCGGTGCCAAAGGATCTGACTGGATTGTCATTGCCCTGGGCTGGGGCATGGCAGTTTTCGTGGGCGCCAGCGTGGCGGACCCTTCCGGCGGCCACCTCAACCCGGCCGTGACCTTGATGGTTGCCATCAACGGCGGCCTTGAGTGGAACCTCGTTCCTGCTTACATCGCAGGCCAGCTATTGGGCGCAATGCTCGGCGCATTGCTTGCTTGGGCGGCCTTCAAGCAGCTTTTCGACGCCAATAACCTCGACGAAGCTGGCAATGAAACCGGTGCGAACGCCTCCACCGGTGGCATCTTCTTCACTGGCCCTGCTCACCCGAATAACTTCTGGAATGCGGTCACTGAGTTCATCGGTACCTGCGTACTGTTGATGTTCATTGCCTTTGGTCCTTCCGGCGGTGAGATTGGTGCACTGAAGTATTTCGCAGTCGCATTCGTCGTCGTTTCGGTCGGCCTTTCCCTGGGTACCCCAACCGGCTACGCCATCAACCCGGTCCGTGACCTGGGCCCGCGCTTGATGTACGCATTCGTCCTTCCCATCAAGGACAAGGGAAGCGCCAACTGGGGCTATGCCTGGGTGCCAATCGTCGCCCCGCTGCTTGCTGCAGTAGCCATCGGTTTCCTTTCCATGGCTTTGGCTTAAATACGCATCTCACCGCATCTTTGAAACTACGCAAGGAGTAAATCCATGAGCGAAAACAAGTTCGTAGCAGCAATCGACCAGGGCACTACGTCCACCCGCTGCATCATCTTCAACCACGACGGCGAGCAGGTCTCCGTCGGCCAGTTCGAGCACGAGCAGATCTTCCCGGAAAAGGGTTGGGTTGAACACGACCCGAAGGAAATCTGGGACAACACCCGTCGCGCCGTCGGCGAGGCTTTGGCCAACGGCGACGTCTCCGTCGAGTCAATCGTTGCGCTGGGCATCACCAACCAGCGCGAGACCACCGTCGTGTGGGATAAAAACACTGGTGAACCGGTCTACAACGCAATTGTTTGGCAGGACACCCGTACCACCCAGATCTGCAAGGAGCTGGCGGGGGAGGAAGGCCCGGACAAGTGGCGTCGCCGCACCGGCTTGGTCATCAACTCCTACCCGGCAGGCCCGAAGGTCAAGTGGATCCTCGATAACGTCGAGGGCGCTCGCGAGCGTGCCGAGGCTGGTGACCTGCTCTTCGGCACCATCGATACTTGGCTGCTGTGGAACCTGACCGGTGGCGCCGAGGGCGACGGCGACCAGCCGCCAGTTCACGCAACCGACGTCACCAACGCATCCCGCACCTTGCTCATGGACATCGAAAAGCTCGAGTGGGATGAGGAACTGTGCAAGGAGATGGGCATTCCTACCTCCATGCTGCCGGAGATTCGTCCTTCCCTCAGCGACTTCCGCACTGTGCGTGCCCGCGGCTCCCTGGCTGGTGTGCCGATTCGCGCCATCCTCGGCGACCAGCAGGCAGCAATGTTCGGCCAGGGCTGCTTCCGCCCGGGTTCTGCAAAGAACACCTACGGCACCGGCCTATTCTTGCTGCTGAACACCGGTACCACCCCGAAGTTCTCCGAGAACGGTCTGCTGACCACGGTGTGCTTCCAGCGCGAGGGTGAACGCCCTGTCTACGCGCTCGAGGGCTCGGTCTCCATGGGTGGCTCCCTGGTGCAGTGGCTGCGCGACAACCTGCAGATGATTCCGAACGCGGCCTCCATCGAGAACATGGCCCGCTCCGTCAAGGACAACGGCGGTGTTTACTTCGTGCCGGCCTTCTCCGGTCTCTTCGCACCGTACTGGCGCCCGGATGCCCGCGGTGTCATCGTTGGTCTTACCCGCTTTGCTAACCGTAATCACATCGCCCGTGCGGTTCTGGAGGCAACTGCCTACCAGACTCGCGACGTCGCCGATGCCATGGTTGCCGATTCCGGTGTGGAGATCACCGAGCTGCGCGTCGACGGCGGCATGACGCACAACGAGCTGCTCATGCAGTTCCAGGCGGACATCCTGAACGTCGAGGTGCACCGCCCGAAGAACGTGGAGACCACCGCAACCGGTGCTGCTTTCGCCGCTGGCCTGCAGGTTGGCTACTTCGAGGATCTAAAGAGCCTGGACACCGGCAGCGGTGAGTTCAAGGTCTGGAGCCCGAAGATGGATGAGGAGGAGCGTTCCAACCTCTACAGCGAGTGGAAGCGCGCCATCAAGCGTTCCCTGGCTTGGGAAGACTCTGAAGACGATGACGTCATTCAGTAGGCAACCCTCCCGCTAGCTCTCGATTAGCTAGCGCGCTCTAGGTCCCGCATCTTTTTGGTGCGGGACCTTATTTCTTGCAGGAGGTGCTAATTGCCTGCGGGCGCGAAGTAGACTGTGGGGCATGGTTGATTCCTTATGGGCGCCGCGCCTTATTGCCAGTGACATCGACGGAACTTTGTTGGATAAGAACCATCGCGTCACCAAGCGAAACCGTGAAGTAATAGCCCGAGCCGTGGCTTCGGGTGCGTACTTTGCGCTTTCCACCGGGCGCCCGTTCCGCTGGATTGCGCCCGTGCTGGAGCAGCTGCCCGTCCGCCCGGTATGCGTGACGTCGAATGGCGCCGTCATCTACGATTCCGCGGAAGATAAGCTCCTCAATGTGCACGCGCTCTCGCCCGCGGCCATCACAGACGTCATCGCCGTGGCGCAGGAGGTACTGGAGCCGCTTGGGGGAGCAGGCTTCGGCGCGGAACGCGGCGGGACTTCACTCGCTGATCCCGTGGAGGAGCTTTTTGTGGTGGAGCCCCACTATTCCGAGAACGCGCTTTTTGACGGCTTTGGGGTCGTTTCCATTGATGAATTAGCGGCTGAGCCCGCGGTGAAATTGCTTATCCGTAACACGCAATTTAGCGCCCCTGAACTCTACGATTTGATTGCTCCGCGGGTGGACCCAACGGTTGCCCATGTTACCTATTCGATGACGGAGGGCATCCTCGAAGTCGCTGCCCCCAACGTGACCAAGCGCAAGGGCGTGTCCTGGCTGGCGGAGAACTTCGGCATCGAACGTAGCGACATAATCGCTTTTGGGGACATGCCCAATGACATCGAAATGCTGTCGTGGGTGGGGCGCGGCGTCGCCATGGGCAATGCGCATCCTGCCGTGAAGGAGGCCGCTGACGAAGTCACCATGGCCAACCATCAATCGGGCGTGGCAAAGGTGCTAGAACAATGGTTCTAGCATCTTAATCCTGCAGGGGCTGACACCCCTGCCAACTAGTCGGTGAAGACGTTAATCTTCTCGGTTGCTGGGTCGTACTGGATGTAGCCACCCTGGAAGTCCACGCGGATTTCGCGGCCGTTGCCGGTGGAGACCTCGTCGGAGGTCGGCAGGCCGAGTTTGGTGGAGTTGTCGCCTTCGGACCAAGCCTCAGCGACCTTGCCCGTCAGGGCGTGGGTGCCCGTTTCCTTGGAAGAGAGAACGACGCCGTTTTCAAAGAGCTGGGAGACAATGCCCGCCTTGAAGTCCGGGCCGCCTACTGCGAGGCCGAGAACCGGGCCGAAGGCGTTCAGGATTGCCGTCCAGGACTGCTGCAGGCTCGGGTTGCCGGAGATCTGGACGACCTTGGAGACAATGTTTGGAATCTCCGAGGTGGTCAGGCCACCGACGACGGTCTTATTGCCGTCGACCTTCTGGCCCGAGCGAGCCAGGAATATGCCGACCAAGGTTGCGGCGATACCGGCAACCGCCTGGACTACTGCAACCGGCACCTGGACGCCGCCCAGGGAGGAGGTAGCGCCGTTCGTACCGGGGTTTCCGCCGGTGGTTCCGCCGGTGTTTCCACCCGGATTATTGGTGCCCGGCGTCGTGGTACCGGGGTTCGTGCCGGTGTTGGTGCCAGTGCCCGTGGTGGTGTCATCGTTGGATGGCAGCTGCGCACCGGAGCCGGCAGTGCCGTTCTTGATGGACTGGTATTTGCGGTAGGTTGCCTCACGGATATCGCCCCAGCGCTGCACCGCGTACTGGCCCGGGCAGGCGGTGTAGTGCAGGTCATTGTGGCCGTGGAAGGTCGGAACGTGAGCAACCGTGCCTGCTGGGAAACGGGAGCCACCGAAGCCGCCGGAGACCAGGTCGGTGTAACCCTTTGGATTGATGTTGGAGATCGCGGCCTTCCAGCCGGCGATTTCCGCCACGGAGTTCAGCATTGTCTCCGTCGGTGCTGCGGTCTCGTAGTTACCAATCATGGAGATGCCCCACGTGTTGGTATTGAAACCGCCAACGTGTGCGCCCTGCACGGCCTTATCGAGGCCGCCGTAACGGCCCTCGTAGATGGTGCCGTATTTATCCACCAGTGCGTTGTATCCGATATCGCACCAGCCCAGGTTCTGCGCGTGGTACTGGTAGATTCCGCGCACCTGCGCTGCAGCATCAGCCTTGGTGTAGTTGTTGCTGCCCGCGGTGTGGTGCAGGGTCAGTGCCTTAACGCCGTCGTCGTAGTCTGGCCCCATGCAGCGCTTAGACTCGTCCGCACCCCAGCCTGCGCGGGAGACGACCTTTGGCATGCCGTCGGTGACAGCGGTCTGCTCGATAGCCTCGCCAGCCTGCGCATTGCCGTCAATGAAGACAGCCTCCATGCCCTCGGTGCTGGTGTTGTTTGCCGACGCGCCGGAATCCTGTGCGTCAGAATCCTGTGCGCCGGAATCCTTAGTGTCCATCTCCTGCACGTCAGCCACCGGCGCAATGTTACCGACGTTGTACGGCAGCGGCGCCGGTTGCGGGTTGGCTGCTGCTTCCGCGGCCTGTTCAATCACGGACTGATTGGAGTCCTCCGCCGGTGCGGAAGCAGGCGACTGGCTTGCCGACGCCGCCGGTGCCGAGGTTTCCGGTGCCGCGGACTCTGGGGCCTGCGTACCGTCTTCTTCCACGGGGGTTTCCTCGAAGCTCTTGTCCAGGTTGGTGCCCGAGACAAGATCGACGTTGTTGATGGAAACCTGCACGTCGTTGGTGGTTCCTGTGTAAATCAGCTCGGTGCCGTTAGTGGCGTTCGGATCGTCGTTGGTATAACCCGAGTTGTCCATGTCGTACCACTGCGACCACGAACCGTCCGCCTGCTTGGCGCGCACGAAAGCGGCGACGTCACGAGCGCCCTTCCAGGTCACGGCGAACATGGAGAAAGGCTCGTCCCGGTGGAACTGCTTGACGGCGCGGGGGCCGTCGCCTTCGCCCTGGGCAGAGATAGCAGCGTCGTCGACCACAACGGTTTCGCCGTCGCCAAAGCTCGTCGAGGCGGAAGCTACTTCGATGGGGCCGGAGCCGTTTTCTTGGGTGCGCAGCACTTGGTGGCCACCGAAGGCGGCAGCCGCAACCATCGAGACAGAGGTGACAGCAGCGATGATCGGAGTGGACCACTTCGACTTGGTAGGAACGAGACGGCGTCGTAGTTGCACGTTATCTCCCTTGAGGTTTTGCGTAACGCGTGCGGGTGGTTTAGACAGCTCAAACCGAATTACGAAAGTTAACAGTTGCGCAAAATGTTACTTATGTTGTTTCTGTTAATTCTGTTCCGACACGCGTCAAAAGCGCATTCTTGATGAAGTTCTTTGTGGGTGTCATCCCCGGCGACAAGGGCGATCTCCAATAAGGTGGGGTACATGACTTCTTATGACCTCATCGTTGTTGGATCTGGATTCTTCGGCCTGACCGTTGCAGAACGTGCGGCCTCTCAATTGGGCAAGAAGGTGCTCATCGTCGAGCGCCGTAACCACCTGGGCGGCAACGCCTACTCGGAGGCGGAGCCGGAGACCGGCATCGAGGTGCACAAGTACGGTGCGCACCTGTTCCACACCTCTAACGAGCGCGTGTGGAACTACGTCAATCAGTTCACCGACTTCACGGACTACCAGCACCGCGTCTTTGCTATGCACGACGGCACCGCGTATCAGTTCCCAATGGGTCTGGGCCTTATCAATCAGTTCTTCGGCAAGTACTACTCGCCGGATGAGGCACGTCAGCTCATCAAGGATCAGGCCGGCGAGTTCGACGTTGATGAAGCTCAGAACCTGGAAGAGAAGGCCATCGCTCTTATTGGTCGTCCGCTCTATGAGGCATTCATCCGCGATTACACCGCAAAGCAGTGGCAGACCGACCCGAAGGAGCTGCCGGCGGGCAACATCACCCGCTTGCCGGTTCGCTACACCTTCAACAACCGCTACTTCAACGACACTTACGAGGGCCTGCCGGTAGACGGTTACGCGGCATGGCTGGAGAACATGGCAGACCACGAGCTTATCGACGTCCAGCTGGACACCGATTGGTTCGAGGTTCGCGAACAAGTTCGCGAAGAGAATCCGGATGCGCCGGTTGTGTACACCGGCCCGCTGGATCGCTACTTCGACTTCTCTGAGGGCGAGTTGGGCTGGCGCACCCTGGACTTTGATCTTGAGGTCTTGCCGACCGGCGACTTCCAGGGCACCCCGGTGATGAACTACAACGATGCTGACGTTGATTACACCCGCATCCACGAGTTCCGCCACTTCCACCCTGAACGGCAGGATAAGTACCCGAAGGATAAGACCGTCATCATGAAGGAGTACTCGCGCTTCGCCGAGTCCGGCGACGAGCCTTACTACCCAATCAACACTCCAGAGGATCGCACCAAGCTGGAGGCTTACCGACGCCTCGCAGCGGCCGAGGCAAAGGAGAACCAGGTTCTCTTCGGTGGCCGCCTGGGTACCTACCAGTACCTCGACATGCATATGGCCATTGCTTCCGCGCTGAGCATGTTCGACAACAAGCTGGCCCCGTTCTGGAACGAGGGCAAGGCCCTCGAACAGGAGCGCGGCCACTAAGCCGAACTTCGTCAACATAACACTTAATACTCAATACACCACCCAACACTCCACCCAACACTCCACACTGTGGAGTGTTGGGTGGAGTGTTGTATGTAGTGTTATGTAGTGTTGCGCAGACCGGAAAAATTATGATTGACCTGCGTGATCGTTCCGTGCTGTGGGGATTTCGGACGAGGAACACGTGCGAACACTACACAACACACCACAGTGTGTGTAGTGTTGTGTGTAGTGTTTGAGGGTGTTCAGGAGCGTTGAGCGCTGATAGGGGTGAGTGATTGTGGTCTGGGACGATGACCAGGTGGAGATCGCCGAGATCATTGGAAGCCTGCGATCTCAGGGCACCGATACGCGCGCCGTAGAGGTCAAGGCAGCTGTGGGAGGTTTTCCCAAGAAGCTCGTTCGCTCTATCTCTGCCTTTGCTAACGGGACCGGTGGAATCATCATCTTGGGGCTGGATGAAGACAACGGGTTCGTTCCGGTACCAGGCTTTGATGCTACTGCCATGGCGGATGCCCTGGCTGGCGCATGTGCAGACCTCGTGACTCCGTCGGTTCGCGCCCAGATCGACATTGTTGAGTGGGAGGGCGCGAGCATTGTCGTTGGCACCATTCCCGAATGTGCTCCTTTTGAGAAGCCTTGCTGGGTCGTTTCTCAGTCGAAGTATCACGGCAGCTATATCCGGGTCCATGATGGGGACCGCGTACTAAAGCCATACGAGATCGACCGGCTGGAGGAAAACAAGACCCAGCCGGAATGGGATCTGGAGCCGGTTCCGGATGCTGACATCGACGATCTGGATCCTGACATTGTGGCCGAGATCTTGGCCCGCGAGCGCTCCATCCATGAACGCATTTTTGGACGGTTGAGCGATGAAGAGGCGATGTTAGCGCTCCACCTGATTACCCGGAACGACAACGGAAAATTAGTGCCAACTCTGGGCGGGCTTATGGTAGCGGGCACTTACCCACAACAGTTTTTCCCGCGGCTCAACGTGACCTTTGCAGCATATCCCGGCACCGATAAATCGGCCGGGATGGGCAAGCAGCGCTTCCTCGACAACGAAAGTCTGGTGGGGCCCATTCCGGTGCTGGTCGCGGATGCCGTGCGGGCAGTCCGACGCAATATGCGCGTAGGAGGCGTAATCGAGGGAGTCTTCCGTAAGGACTTGCCGGATTATCCTCCGGAGGCTGTGCGTGAGGCAGTCGCTAATGCGCTTATGCACCGTGACTATTCGCCGCAGGCGCGGGGCACGCAGGTACAAGTGAACCTGTATTTCGACCGGCTGGAGATCCTCAACCCCGGTGGTCTTTATGGAACGGTCACCGTTGATCGATTGGGCACTGCGGGTATGTCTAGCGCGCGCAATCAGCATTTGTCTGCGTTGCTGGAGGTGACTCCTGCCGGTGACGGAGATGGGTACGTTGCGGAAAACCGTGGTACCGGATATATCGAGATTCTCGACCAACTGGAGCAGCAGCTGCTGCCGCCGCCGGTACCACGGGATTCATTAACTGAATTTGAACTCACCTTTGCGCGGCGAAATCCGACTACCCCGGAGCGCACCGCGGCGTTGGGTGGCGGAACCCGCGGGCGCGTGCTCGACTATCTTCGCGAACACAGGACAGCGTCCAGCCGCGAATTGGCAGGGGCTGCGGGGCTGTCCCTCAACGGCGTGCGCAGGACCATTAACGAACTTGTTGAGGAAGGCGTCATCGTGCGCACTGAGCCGCTGAAGAGCCCGAAGCAGCGCTATCGGCTGCAGGGCTAATCACGGTGTTCAACGTCACTTTGTTCGCGCGCCGCCGCTGAATACCTTGGCGCGAATTTCTCCATCTGTTCAAGCACGAGCTTGATGGCCTCCGGCGCCTTGTCCGGTGGATACTTGTAGTCGCGTAGCAACCTGCGGACCGAGCGTCGTAGTTTCGCACGTACGTCATCGCGTACTGTCCAGTCGGTCTTTGCGTCGCGACGCAGCATGGAAACGAGCTGCCGTGCGATTTCAGCAAGAACTTCGTCGTCCATGAGCTCGGTTGCGGATTCGTTTGTCGACACCGCGTCGAAGAAGGTGAGCTCGTCATTGCCTAGTGGCGGGGTGAATTGTTCACCGCGTTTGCTTTCCTTGACAATTTCCTTGGACAGGCGGATGAGTTCGGCGATGATTTCAGCGGCCGTGAGTTGTTGATTCGTGTACCGATTCATCAGCTCGGTGATTCGCTCGGAGAACTGCTTGGAGCGCAGCTCGTTGTTTCCTGTGGCGGTGTGGGCTTCCTGCTGGAGCTGGCGGCGCAACGCATCGATGAGCAACGAGACCTCAGAGGGGGATTGCTTGTCCTTGAACAGGTCGACGGTGAGATCTTGCAAGTTCGGAATCTCAATCCCGGCCTGGCGGTAGATGTCGATGACACCGGTGGCCTCAGCCGAATCAACGACCAGCTTGCCTAGGGCGTTGCGGATGGAGTCGCTAATCGGCTCGCCATTGGCCACGCGGTCGCCCGCATCGAGCTTGATGAGCCAGTTCTTGACCTCGGAATAGAACTGCACGCTCGAACGGAATTCATCGGCGGCAGGGCTGTTGGACGCTAGTGCCCATGCACGCGCGAGCCTTCCAGCCTGACGCTTGAACTCATCAGCGACGGGACGCGCGTTTGGCTTCTCGGGGTCGTAGTTGCCTTCGGTTCTTGGATTGCGAAGGAAACCAGTGACATCGAGCAAGGCACGGCGAAGGTTGCTGGCGACCGAGAGATCCGTGTTCTTCCAGTCCGTTCCCACGATGGCATCGAGACGAGCCAGGAATCCCTTCGCCAGATTGAGCGCTTCTTCAACGTCCTGGCCTGTGACCTTCGTGCCGTCGTCGGAAGGGTTAAGGGTGAACTCAGCCAGCGCCTTCTCCAGGTTCTCAACCAGCGGTGCGTAGGCGACAAGGAGGCCATCCTGTTTGTCTCGGAACGTGCGGTTGACGCGGGCGAGCGTCTGCATCAGCAGCGCGCTCTTGAGCGAGCGGTCAATGTAGAGCGTGTGCAGCGGCGGTGCGTCGAAGCCGGTGAGCATCATGGATTGGACGATGGCGATTTCCAGCTCGTCGTCGACGTCCTTGATGCGGTTCTTCACGGCTTTGAGCGCGCTCGGACGGCGCATGTGGACCTTGAGCTCCTCAGGATCCGAAGGCGCTGCAGAGTAGATCACCTTGATTTTTCCCTTGTCATCGGCATCGTTATGCCAGTCCGGTCGCAGCGCCACGATCTTGGAGTAGAGGCGCGCTGCGATGGAACGCGTGGCGGTGACAATCATCGCTTTGCCCGGAGCACCGATGAATTCCCGCATGTTCTCGCGGCGGTCTTCCCAGTGGCGAACAAAGTCCTCAGCGAGCGCATCCAAGCGGTCGTCGGAACCGTAAATGATTTCCAACGCGGCGACGGAGCGCTGAATCCGGTCGCGCTCCACCTCGTCGAGACCCGTGAGCACTTCCTCGGCAGAGTCATCAATATCGTCATCCGTGATTCCAGCAATGCGCTTGAGCGGGATGAGGCGCGGCTCGAAGTAGACGGGTACCACGGCGCCGTCCTCGACGGCGCGGTTCATGTCGTAGACATCCACGTCGTCACCGAAGACCTTGCGCGTATCGCGGTCCCATTCCTTGAGCGGGGTACCGGTAAACGCCAGCATGGTGGCATTCGGCAGCGCATTACGCAGGTGCTGTGCGTAACCATCGGCGGCGGTATCGCCAAAGCCATAGTGGGAACGGTGTGCCTCGTCGACGATGACCACGATGTTGCTCCGGTCAGAGAGCAACGGGTGCTCGGTCTCACGCAACTTACCCTGGCCGTTCAAGCCAAACTTCTGGAGCGTGGAGAAGTAGATGCCGCCGGAGGTCTTCTGCGACAGCAGCTCACGCAACTCAGCACGCGACTCGATATTGCGCGGTGCCTCCGGCAGGATGGTGGACCGGTTGAAGGTCTCGAAGAGCTGCTCATCTAGCTCGGTACGGTCATTGAGCACAATGACGGTCGGGCTGAGCATCTCGGACCGACGCATAATCTTGGCGGTGTAGAGCTCCATCTCCATGGACTTGCCCGCACCCGTCGTGTGCCAGATGACGCCAGCGCGCTTGTCGCCGCGCGCCGCCGTGATCGTGGAACCCACAGCCTTGGTGACCGCGAAGTACTGGTGCGGCTTCGCGATGCGCATGACTAGCCCCTCGGCCGTGTCATCGAATGCCGTGAAGTCGCTGTAGAGCTGTCCAAAACGCTCCACATTAAACAGACCATCAAGCAACAGATCCAGCTGCGTGACCGGCTCGCCGGCCACAACCATGTTGTCGGATGGGACAGGACGGCCGTCTTCATCTACATTCCAAGGTGCGAAGTGGTTCCACGGCGTAAACGGAGTGCCGTACTTTGCGCTGATGTCGTCCGAGGGAATCACGATATTGGCGAAGCGGAAAGCCATGCCGAATTCTTGAACGTAGGTCTGCAGCTGGTTGTACGCGCCCTCGACGGAGGTATTCGCGCCCGTCTTCTTCAGCTCGATAAACGCCAGCGGCATGCCGTTGACGTAGCAGACCACATCAAAGCGACGTTCCCCATCAAGGTTCGCAACGGTGACCTGGTTGAGCGACAAATAGTCGTTCTGGTGCGGCTGTGAGGACAGGAAATAGATGGTGGGGTTCTGAACGTTACCCTCGTGGTCGATGTACTCGATACCGCGGTAGCCTTCCACCAGAATCTGGTGAATGCGCCGGTTCTCCGCAATCGCGGACTGCGACTTCGGAGTGATGACCTCACCAATCGCCTGGTCGAGGTATTCCTCCGGTACATCTGGGTTGAGGTTGCGCACCGCATTGCGCAGACGCCCGCGCAGCACGATGTCATTCCACGTGTCGCGCTCGCCGGAGCCCGGCGCAAAGTCCGGGCCGTGGCCGGCCTGCCATTCCAGTTCGGCCAGGTGGTCCTGGACAATGAGCTCGAGGGATTCTTCGCTCAACATGTGCTTCTCCTTAGGGGTGTAGGGGTAGGGTGCTTAGCTTTCCGATGCCGCCGTGCCTGCAACGTCCGCAGCCTCCTCCGCTTCACCGACTGTGATCCGGCCGCTCATGAGGAGGGGGAGGAGCTCGTCGCGGGTGCGGGCGAGAACTTGGTTTTCATTTCGAAGCGCCGTAGCCTTCTTGAGGAGCGCGTCCGCGAGCTGCCTGTACTCTGTCAAAGCGCTTTCTGAGGGCCAAGGAACCGCAATTTCTTTGAGATCGCCGACTGCAATTCGTTGGCGTCCCGAGGTACCGGTTAGCGCTTTATACCCAAATCCTCGGAACTCAGGACTAGCGATAATGGCATGGATTGCAGCGGCAGGGATGCCTTCCTTGGGACGGAAGACGATGTACTCGGTAGAGCCCATTCCCACTTCGTCATCCTCCAGGAAGTCGACAATTGCCATCTTGCCGTTCTCAAAACACGGGGTGATGCGCGCGAGAAGGACATCACCGTTTTTGAACTTGGTGCCTCCCTTAGTCGCACGGCTTGCCCAGTGGTCCACGATCAATCCGAATTCCGGAAGGTCCTTCATTTCCAGGAAACTGCATTCACCACGATGCGGCTTCGGCATGCGAGGATTGACATCAGCGATACTGGAAATCGGCTGAGTCGAACTAGCTCCGGTGCTGGTGATGGCGTGCCATTTTGCGTGTAGTAGAGCATGTATCTTTTCAATCACCAGTCGGTTTGCAACTATTTTGTCGTCGATGGCCGACAACAGCTTTCCGATTCTCTCCTCGTCGCCTCGCGAGAATTTCGGGACCTTGATGGAGCTGAGGCTGGCCTTGCTCAGTTTTGGCTGAGCCGAACCAGTCACGTAAGCAGCGATGTTCGTGGATTCGATTGCATATCGGAAGAACGTGAGATGTTCGCGTGATACGCCGCCTAGCACTTGGAGGTGGTTATTAGCCCAGAATTTTCCATCCTGTACCCAGGCGATGGGGAGTGAACGCGTAAGCAGGTTGGCGCCGTCTTCGCTAACGCACAGGTAGGAGCCTTCGTGAGTGAACCCCTCCACATAATCGACTGTGCCCGATGCGCCTAAGTAGGGGAAAGGGCCAGGGACTCGATCACTTGATTTGACCGGTCTGCGCGCCTCGTTGAAGAACTGAAGCACCTCACCGATGTTTTGTTGCTGTGTAGCCATTACTTCAACCTCCCCAGCTGTTCGCGCACAACCTTGTCCAGGCGGGCGGCATCGTCAAGCGCGGCGGTGAGCTCGTTGGTGAGGCGGGTGATTTTCTCGTCGATGGGCTCGTCATCTTCCTCGGCTTCGGCGAAGCCGACGTAGCGGCCGGGGGTCATGGCGAAGTCGGCGTCGCGGATGTCGTCGAGGGACGCGGACTTGCAGAAGCCGGCGATGTCCTCGTAGGCCTCGTCCTTCGGAGCGGAGGTGCGGCCGCGCCACAGGCGGAAGGTGTCGGCGATCTTCTGGATATCCTCGTCGCTGAAGGTGCGCTCCGTGCGGTCAATCATGTGGCCGAGCTCGCGGGCATCAATGAAGAGCACCTGGTTGGTGCGGTCGATGGTGCCTTTGGAACCGGCCTTCTTGTCCTTGGCGAAGAACCAGACGCAGACCGGGATCTGCGTGCCGCGGAAGAGCTGTGCAGGAAGTGCGATGACGCAGGAAACGATGTCGTCTTCGACCATGGCCTTGCGGATATCGCCTTCACCGGAGGAGTTCGACGTCATCGTGCCGTTGGCCATGACAACGCCGGCCTCACCCTGAGAAGTGAGCTTAGAAATGATGTGCTGCATCCATGCGAAGTTGGCATTGCGCTTGGGCGGGACGCCGTACTTCCAGCGAGTGTCTTCCTCGTTGCGTGACCAGTCCTTGATGTTGAACGGTGGGTTGGCCATGACATAGTCCATCTTTTTATCCGGATGAATGTCGCGGGCGAAGGTGTCGGCCCAGCGCTCGCCGAGGCCAGCAGAGCTAATGGCGTGGATGGCCAGGTTCATCTTGGCCATGCGCCAGGTGCGTTCGTTGAGCTCCTGACCGTAGATGGCCAGAGCAGTGCGGTCCTTCTCTGTGGTCTCGAGGAACTTCTCTGCCTGCACGAACATGCCGCCTGAGCCACAGCACGGGTCGTAAACGCGACCCTGGGTCGGCTCCAGGATTTCTACGAGAGTGCGGACGACGGGGCGCGGGGTGTAGAACTCACCGCCACGCTTGCCCTCAGCACGGGCGAACTTCTCGAGGAAGTATTCATAGACCTCACCCAGCAAATCGCGTGCGCGTTCCGGACCCTCCGCAGTGAAACGCGTGGTGCTGAATAAGTCGATGAGCTCGCCCAAACGACGCTGGTCAACGCTATCCGAGGCGAAGTTCGTGGGCAGGGTACCTAATAGCGACTCATTGTCCAGCATGAGCTGCTTCATCGCGTTATCGATGAGCTTGCCAATGGACTGGTACTCCTGGCCGGCGTCGGCCGACTTGCCCTTCGAGTTGTCACGCAGGAAGGACCAACGAGCGATGGGGTCGACCCAGAAAACGTTCTTCTCACGGTAAGCGTCGATATCCTCCAAGTCTTCCTGGATGTACTCTTCGCTATCTCCGCGCTCCTCGCCTTCGGCACGCAGCTTCGCGCGCCGGGCATCGAAAGCATCAGTGACGTATTTGAGGAACACCAGTCCTAGGACGATGTCCTTGTACTGGGATGCGTCCATGGAACCGCGCAGCTTGTCTGCTGCCTTCCATAAAGTGTCCTTGAGCTCTTTGAGGGTGGTGGCGGAGGCAGACTCTACGTTCTGCTCATCCTTGACCGAGTTAGTCATTTTTCTCCTTAAATATAACGGTGTTTGTGCGTTTGAATGTTGAACTCTGTTATTAGCCTGGCGGGGATTGCGCACGAGATTCAGCGACGGTGACAGCACCGGTACCTATCGACATGACGAGGCCGTGCTCAAGTTCATCGAGGCTATGTAACTGTTCTAAGAGCTGTTGGCGTCGTGCGCGGAGCTGGTGCTCCACCGAGCCGAGGTGCTTCGCATTCCCACGTGGAAAGACGGGGAAGTACACCGATCCCAACTCGGAGGAGACAGCTTCGTTAATAGCCTTCTCTACGAGGTAGGGAATGCAGACCTGTTCCAAGGGAGTGTGGCTGCGTCCACGGAAGGCGCGGCATCGTAGTGCTTGAGCCGGTGCAGTGACTAGCTTGCCGCCTTCCTCATCGATGAGCGCGCGTGGTCTTGGGCTCTTGATGAAGACCACGTCCCCTGGTTCTGTGAGGGTGCCGCGCGGTGCAATGTCTTCCAGCCGGAGACGATCGATGCAACGTGTGCCCTGTGGAATGCTTCCCAGAATTTCGGGTTCACCGATGAGTTCCAGTTTTGCTACTGCTTCAGGGGCGAGATCACGTTCGGCAATGCGGGAGCCGCTGAGTTTCTGCAGCACCCCAGTGCGAGCGTTGGTCGCGGCCTTCCACGGTAGGTACTCAAGGCGCGTTGCCCCCGATTCAGCGCGCATACCAATCTTTGGCGGCGCGTCCTCCAACCCTGCTGAACTGATGTCTAACCCTGCTTGATGCGCGGTGTGCATGAGATCGGCGGCGGAAGACGTCGACGTAGAAGAAAAGATCGAGTCATCGAGAGAATGAGTACGACTGCGCCAGGCATCAGCGGCGCGAAGAATACGACCGCGGACAAAAGTGTGCTTGCGTGCTTCATCCGGTGTGGTGAGCATGGTTGCCCAGTCTGAGACGAGACCGGGTGTCTTAAGGTCCGGCACGTCAGCGATAACGGCAGCAGCATCGGCAGGGTTGCCTATGGCCTCGCGATTAGGGCGCTTGAGAATCCATAGTGCGCCCTGCTGCTGTCCGCGGCCTGGAAAAATGCCTCGGGGCAGCCGTGCACTGTAACGCAGCGGTGCAATTGCGCCGGTTTCAGTCGGTGCGAGGAAACGCCGTCGGACGACCTGCGCTAACGAGTCCTCGATAAGCATGTCTGCGGTGGAAATGCAGAACATTGCGCCGCGTTCGTTCAAGTTGTCGAGCAAGTTCTGGAGGTGCTCGAAGTATTCGGGCGCATTTTTGAGAGGTGAAGGAGCGGCGAGGACGATGAGAGAATTCGCTGGGATCTCCTCGTTAGCGTCGATGAAATCCACGCTTCGGCACGCTAGTTCGGCCCAATAGAGAGAGTCTGGTGCGCAGTCCTTTCGATATCCGATGTTGAGCGCCGGCGTTTCTTCGAGTTCCCGGGCGAGTCTAGTGACGAAACCTAGGCTGTATTCATCAGTAGGGATGATAGGTGGAGTTGGGTTCTCTAGCGTGAGGGCTTCCGATACTGCTTGCATAGCGCGGGAAGTAAATCGGGAAGAGAGTGTTACCTGGCGCTGAGCACTGAGGTCATCTGCAAGACGGGTGAGCGCGGCCGCGGGCCCGAAAGCTGCCTCGGCTACCTGCTCTGCTGCTTTTGCGATGTCAGCTTCAGAGGTATCAGAAGGAACGTTGTCTGCTGCGCGCTGGTACGCCGCGCTAAGAGAGTCGATTACTGCAGCAGAGGGCGAAAAACCCTGAGGGGAGGAAGCCGTGTTGCAGTTCAAAAGGCTCAAGGCCGCGCGTGCCGGATTGCGGAGCAGCATTCGGTAGAGCGAAGAATAGAAGAGGGCATCTTCAACGGCTGTGTCGCGGCGGCCGAGCTTAGTGGCTCGCAGCCAGTCTTGAATTTCGGTGATGGCGTAGTAGGGGTGGCCATCATGTTCTCCGCAAGGGGAGGGGAAAGGCGCGATGGATTCTGAGTTAAAGCGCTGAATCCACTCGTTGACCGCGGGGCGCGTAACGTCGGTCAGCCGGGCGACATCGGCGAGTGTCAGTGTTGCGGTCACTTGAGGCCTCCTTTCATAGGGTAGTGATGGGGAATAAGGGCGAGCGGTCATCGCTGACTGCTCTGTCCAATACGTTAAATGAACTCGAGTAAAGTTCCCAGCTTTCAGTCTGTTAATCGTCCTGAAGGGGGCTTAAGGCTGGTTAATTAATGCTAAAAGAGTGTTACCGAGATTGGTTTGGTTGTGTGGGGATCGGGCTTCAAAAGCGCATGACTTGCTGACGTGTTCGGTCAGGTCCGGTGCTAAAGCGGGGGATTGATGCGCACTCTGTGGCCGATTTCCTGCTTGTGAATGTGTTGGCTCGGGCTGTCTGTCGACGTCGAAATGTGCATGGTTATCGTCTCCGCGCTGAGCGTGTTCGACAACAAGCTGGCTCCGTTCTGGAACGAGGGCAAGGCGTTTTGTCGGTGCTTTGGCGGTTCTGCGCGAGCTGCGAGTTGGTGTTGAATGCGGGGCTAAAACTCCGTAAGGTTAACACTAGGTTAACAAACAGAGAACAGAAAGTGATTGGGTGAGTACCATGACGCATCTCAATGATCACCGCCTCGCGACCTTGCGCCAGGACCTCCACGACCTGTACGGCAACGCTCACGCTGCTGCGGAAATCGACGCCGAGGTAGACGTGGCAATCGCGCGCCATACTGCCGGTGCAACGGTCGAAGAATTCATCCCTGTTCTGGTTGAACGTGAGGTAAAAGATTACTTCGGCGAGCACCGCCTTCACGTGCGCTTTTCCGCTGGCGCAAATCAGGCCTTGGCACAGGAAGTTGTAGAGCTCGCCAAGAAGTATGCTGGCGACGCCTTGCTTGTCGACGCCGCGGCACCCCACGAGGAAGCCGACCCCGAAGGCCGTATGGTCGAAATGCCTGATTTCATCGTCTACCTAGGCCGCGAGATTCCGCGCGACGAGCCGGGCAAGGACATCAAGATCTGGGACATCGCAGAGGCTAACACCGAGGAAGAAAAGCGCGAGCTGCACGACGACCTCGGCGCCCGCGTGCTTTATATGTTGGGCAAGCTGGGTATCGAGCCAGTAAGCGATAAGGCCCCTGTCGAGGCCTAATCTCACAACTAGAAGCGATAGGCCGGTGGCAGGTTCGCAGAAATAGCGTTGTTGGACACCCAGAACTCGGCGTAGTTATAGGGCATGTAGTGCGTGCCCATGCCTGGATGCCAATCCTGCTCGCCTAGTTGCGGCGGGACTGCCCGCTGGTGATTGAGTTCGCCGTGGGCATAAAGCCGCTCGGGCAGCGCGCCGATGATGGGCCGGTAGTCGGCGAGAAGGCGCGCGAACTGCGCCGAGAAATCCGCGCGAGAAAGATCCTTTTCCAAGATCTCAATGCGCTCGAGAAGGGCGCTGATCGCGCTCGTCGCCGGAAGGTCTCCGCTTTCTGCCACTGCAGAAGCTCTCTGCATATCTGCTTTCAACCATCCCAACTCAGTTGACCGCGTGAGTTTTTCGCCCTTAGCCATGCGCTGGAGATCATCCAGCTGCGCCTTCGCAGTGCTGAGTCGGTGCAACTGGCGGTAACCCTGCGTAATTGATCCGCTGTGTTGGAAAAGTAGGGAAGTGCTAGCCGAAGGATCCATCGAATCCAGTGCCACAATATTCGGCTTTACCTGGCGATAGTCAGTCTTGATCTGTTCCCATTGAGCCTTGAAGGCTTCGTTAATCAGCGGGGTATTAAGTCCCGCGACGATTTTGTCGCCCTCGATGATGAACTTTGTGGCAGCCGGGAGGGTACCACGGTTGAAATCCAGCTGTTTGAGGAGTCGACGGGCGGTTACCCTGCGCGAATACAGAAATGAAGCCACGAGCATCGCGACCGCTAGCACTGACATCGCGATGAAGATGCTCCAGCCCGGAAGCCGTGTAGTCGATTTGCGGTAGATAGAGGGATCGCCCGCAGCCTTGGCCGCCAAAAGCAGGCCGACGGTGTAGTTGCCGCCCCGCACCGGCGCTTCCATCTGGTCCAGAATACCGTTCAGGCGCCCGGGCTCTTCGATGGAAATCGCTTCGCACACGTCATTACTGCAACGGGCAGTCGATGACATTGGATCCAAACCAACGCCGATGAGCAGCGTTCCTTCCCTAAGACTGCGCCCATCCGTGTTTAGCAGGCCGCGGGCGTTGTCTCGCAGGTATTCCAATGCATCAGTCGATACATCCTTGTGGTTGTGCTCATAGGTGAAGTACAGAATCCGGCTTACCTCAGGAGGTAGGTCCAGTTCCTCCGATTCCTGGCGCAGAGTTGATTCATCCGAGGGCGAAAGCAGATTACCTTCATCAAAAATTTCCACCGTGGGCGTAGCGGCGTGTGCCGTTGCTGGCAGCGTCACCAGCAAGAAAGCTACGGCGAGTAGCTGGAAGAGATATTTCATTAGATAAAAGAGTCCGCTCTTAAAAGATGGAGAATGCGAGCGCATTTATGGCTCTTTAGGCTCGGATCAATCGTAGTGCTCACGGCCGGATTGTATTAAATACGCGTCACTGCAGCCATGAATCCGTGTGGGAGCGAGGTTATCGGCCACAAACCACTAGGCTGTTTGACTGAATATTGTCATAAAACCGTTTGGAGAATCGAAGTAATCGTGACTGCCAACAATCCCTCCGCCAGCGCCGCTGGCAGCGAAACCCGCGTTTTCGAACCTGTTCAGCGAATCTTGCTGCCCAAGCGCGGCGAGCCTTTTGACGTCCGGATGCTCTATCTCATCGAGTCCGAGCAAAACCGCGAGCGCCTGAGCTGGACCAACCGCACTGCGGTGACGATTCCAGCGGGTGAAGAGGCTTCTTTCGAGACCTACTTCAACGCTTTCCCTGCTTCCTACTGGCGCCGCTGGTCCCAGCTGAAGTCCATCGTGCTCTCCCTCGAGCTCGAAGGCCAAGCCAACGTGTCCATTTACCGCTCCAAGCAGGACGGTCAGCGCATCTCCGTGGCCAACCACCTGGTCGGCAGCGGTCACCATGACTTCGAACTGCCGCTGAAGAACTTCGAAGACGGCGGCTGGCTGTGGTTCGACATCACCGCAGAGAAGGAAACCGTCCTTTCTAATGCGGCATGGTGCGCACCGCATGCCCCACAGGCACAGATCCTGCCCGATGGCACCGAACTGCCGGCTTCGGAAAAGCGCGTTGCCGTGGGCATTCCTACCTTCAACCGCCCAACCGACGCCGTCGCAGCGCTGCAGGCTCTCGCCGAGGACCCAGTGGTTGACGGCATCATCGACTACGTCCTAATGCCGGACCAGGGCAACCAGCACCCAGCAGACGAGCCAGGCTACGAGCAGGCCGTCGAGCACTTCGGCCCGCGTTTCCGCGAGTTCCGTCAGGGCAACCTGGGCGGGTCCGGCGGCTACTCCCGCATCATGTACGAGGCGTTGGAGAACACCGATTCCCCGTTCATCCTCTACATGGATGATGACATCGCCATCGAGCCTGACTCCATCCTGCGCGCAGTTCAGGCCGCGCGATACGCCGCAAAGCCGATCATCGTTGGCGGACAGATGCTGAACCTGCAGGAGCGCTCCCAGCTGCGCACCACCGGCGAGCAGGTCAACAAGCACGACTTCATGTGGGGCGGGGCGCCGCACGCGGTCTACGACCACGACTTCGCCAAGTACCCATTGCGCGCTATTGGCGACGCCCAGTCGCACCTCGACCCACGCAAGTACGACTCCCGCGCTTTGCACCGCCGCGTCGATGTCGAATACAACGGCTGGTGGATGTGCCTCTTCCCGCGCGTCGTAGCTGAGACCAACGGCCAGCCGCTGCCGCTGTTTATTAAGTGGGATGACACCGAGTACTCCCTGCGCGCAGCCGCTAACGGCTTCCCAACCGTGACTTGGCCAGGCGCTGCCATCTGGCACATGGCGTGGGCGGACAAGGACGACGCCATCGATTGGCAGGCGTACTTCCACCTGCGCAATCGCCTCATCGTCGCTGCGATGTACCACGACGGCGACGTCAAGGGCATTACGAAGTCCATCTTCAAGTCCACCCTCAAGCACACGATGTGCATGGAATACTCCACCATGGCTATCCAGCTGGAAGCTATGAAGGACTTCTTGGCCGGCCCAGATCACCTCTTCGACATCCTGGAATCCTCCCTGCCGCGCATCGCGGAAATCCGCAAGAACTACTCCGATGCCGTCATCATCGAGTCTGCCGACCAACTGCCGGCTCCGACCGGCGCGCCGGGCGTACCGACCCGCAACATCGGCGGCCGCCTCGGCAAGGTCAAGAAGCTGCCATGGCTGCTGAAGTCCGCAAAGCACCTGGTCACCAAGGAAGACCGCGCGCACTACGAGGCGCCGCAGCTCAACCTCACCCCAGACGAGGCGCGCTGGTTCACCCTGTCCCGCGTGGACTCCGCAACAGTTTCCACCGCAGGTGGCACCGGCGTGGCCTTCCGCAAACGCGACCGCGATCTGGCCACCGACCTCGTCAAGCAGACCCGCGGCCTGCTCAAGGAGATCGAGGAGAACTTCGACGATCTGAAGGCGCAGTATCGCGCCGCGATGCCGGAGCTGACCTCCCGCGAATCCTGGAAGAAGGTATTCGATGCCCAGTAAGCTTTCTGTAGCTGAATCACACGTTCTGGAAAGCATCCAGAACGCAGCTTTCGACGTTCCTGGAGTTGTACCTGCCGCCCGCGGCCTTAGCCACTTGGGTGAGCATGCCCTGGGCTGGATGGGAACTTCCGCTCTCATGTACGTGGTCAATCGCGCGGACAAAGCGAAGGCTCGCCAGTGGGCATACGTCGGCGCGAGTGCTTTTACTGCCCATGCGGCCAGCGTTGTGTTAAAGCGCATCGTTCGCCGCAAGCGTCCCGATTACCCGTACGTGCGTGTGGGCGTGGCAACGCCGTCTAAGCTGTCGTTTCCTTCTTCCCACTCGACGTCGACAACCGCGTTCCTCGTCGCCGTCGCACATCTTTTGTCCACCCCAGCGCCGCTTGTCGGCGTGCCCGTGATGATGGCTTCGCGTATGGTGCTCGGAGTGCATTATCCAACGGATACCGCGGTTGGAGCTGCGATCGGCGCAGTCACCGCAGAGGCATTAACCCGCTACGAAAGGAAGACCGCGTGAGCGATTCCCACCACGACGACGGTACGCAGCGCGTGTTCCACTCTGAACCGCATACCGCAGGCATCGACACTGGCCGCAAGCGTAAGCCGCCGAAGAACCTCGCCGACGGAATGGTAAAGGCCCTCCGCCCAAAGCAGTGGGTCAAAAATGTCCTCGTCCTCGCTGCTCCAGCAGCAGCGGGTGCGGACGCACTGTTCCATTCGCGCGTGCTTCTCGACGTCCTCCTTGCCTTCATCGTCTTCTGCATGGGCGCGTCCTCGATTTACCTCATCAATGACGCACGCGACGTCGAAGCTGACCGCGCGCACCCGACCAAGCGTTTCCGCCCGATTGCCGCCGGCGTCCTACCGGTTGGCCTGGCCTACGCCATGGCGGCAGTGCTCATCGTTGGCTCCATTGCTTTGTCCTTCCTGGCCACCGCTGGCCCACAGCTGGCAATCGTGATGGCTGTGTACATCGCTTTGCAGCTGGGCTACTGCTTTGGCTGGAAGCACATGCCGGTTATCGACATCGCGCTGGTTTCCTCTGGCTTCATGCTGCGCACAATGGCCGGTGGCGTTGCCGCGGGCATCGTCTTGTCGCAGTGGTTCCTGTTGGTTGCGGCATTCGGCTCGCTGTTTATGGCTTCCGGTAAGCGCTACTCCGAGATTCTTCTTGCGGAGCGCACCGGCGCCAAGATTCGCAAGTCCCTCGAGGGCTACACGCCGACCTACCTACGCTTCGTCTGGACCCTTGCGGCTACCGCTTTGGTCATGTCCTACTCGCTGTGGGGCTTCCAGCTTTCCAACGCCGCCGATGGCCCAGCTGGCGTCTGGTACCAGGTTTCGATGGTTCCGTTTACCATCGCTGTGCTGCGCTATGCCGCTGACGTCGACCGTGGCAATGGCGGTGCACCTGATGAAATCGCCCTGGAAGACCGCGCACTGCAAGTCCTTGCGCTCGCGTGGCTGGCCTGCATCGCTATGGCGGTCTACATCATGCCGATGCTGTAGAGAACAGGGTTCTCTGCAGGGGCAGGGCGCTCTACAGGAACGGAATATGACACCATAAAGAATGTATTCTGGCAGCACAAAGCTAGGAATATAACCAAATAAGATGGGTAATGTTAAACTTTTACCCCGTGAATAACACTAATAACAAGAATCTGGTCCGGCTCAGCGCCGCGGCATCGGTGATTGTTATTGGTGTTTTTTCTTTTTGGGGTGGCTTCGTACGCCGCTGGATTTCCGACGATGGCCTCATCGTCCTGCGCACCGTACGCAACCTCGAAGCCGGAAATGGCCCCGTGTTCAACATGGGCGAGCGCGTCGAGGCTAACACTTCCACGCTCTGGCAGTACCTGATTCTGCTGCTGCGCTGGATCACTGGCGCCGACCTCGCAGGCATTGCCATCTACTTAGGGCTTTTCTTTGCTGTCTGTGCGATGGCGCTCGGCGCATTTGCCACCGCTGGTCTTGTTTCGCGGGGCAAGAGCGCAACCCTCGTCGCTCCTGCCGGCGCACTGGTCTACCTCGCGTTGCCACCAGCTCGCGACTTTTTCACCTCCGGCCTCGAATGGGGCCTAGCCATCTTCTATCTGGCCGTGCTGTGGTGGATGCTGCTGAAGTGGGCTCGGGGCGTCGACAAGCATGCGGCGAATGCCAGCGACTCCATGCCATATTGGCTGGCTGTCTGGGCTGGTCTGTCCTGGCTCGTGCGCCCAGAGCTCGCTCTCTATGGCGGGCTGGTTGGTGTGCTGCTGCTGGCTGCCCACCGTAATTGGAAAGCATGGCTCGGCATTCTCGCTGCGGCGCTGCCTTTGCCGCTGGGCTACCAGATTTTCCGCATGGGCTACTACGGCCTACTTACCCCGCACACTGCGGTGGCGAAGTCCGCATCCGGCGCAGTGTGGAGCCACGGCTTTAACTATTTGGGCGACTTCGCTCTGCCTTATGCGCTCTACGTACCGCTCATTGTCCTCGCTGCGTGGGCGCTGTGGAGCCTGCGTCGTGAACTGCGTCCCAGTGGGTTTCGTACTCCGGCCACCGCAGCCTACCTTTTGCTCGCGGCCGGTCTTTTGCATCTGATTTATGTCCTGCGCGTCGGCGGTGACTTCATGCATGGCCGAATGCTTTTGTTGCCGCTTTTCGCTTTGCTGTTGCCGGTCTTCGTCCTCCCGTTGCGTTCGATTCTTGGGGGTCTAACCGCTGCTATCTGCGCAGTCTGGGCATGCGTGATTGTTCTGCGTGGGCATTCCGTTGACTGGGATGATTTTTCTGGCCCGCTCAACATCGTCGACGAGCGTGAGTTCTGGACGCATGCCACCAAGCGCCAAACCGGCCACCCGCCGCGCTCGCTGGAAGACTTCGGCCACATGCGCTTTATTGAGCACTACAAAGAGGGCATGGATGAGCTCGAAGCTGGCGACGCCCTTGCCGTTCTTTATGCCAAGAAGGGTGAGGAGGATGCCTATGGCTGGATGGGCATCGAACGAGACCCCAGCATTGATGAATTACCCACGGTCTACTTCATCAACATGGGCATGACTTCTATGTACGCACCGCTCGAGGTGCGCGTGCTCGATGACATCGGCTTGGCGACGCCGCTCGCCGCCCGCCAACCACGCATCGCCGACGGCCGCATCGGTCACGACAAGAGCCTGCCGACATATTGGCAGGCGGCGCAGACCGCGGTGGACATTGACGAGCTGCCATCCTGGTACGACAAGGAAGAAACCCGGAAGGCGCGCAAAGCCTTGCAGACTGAGGACTTCCAGAAGCTGTTTGCCACCTACAAAGATCCGCTTGATGCGAAGAGATTTTTCGAAAACATCAAATTCGCGCTAACCGACGGCCGCACCCTGACTTTTTCCGAAGATCCTGGCGATTACCTTGGGAAATGATAGGGGTTTAATCTCCGTTACGGCGTGGCAGCTTCCCTAAACTGCCCTGCGCCTACCCAGCTAACGTGGTTCTGGATGGGACTTTGCTGGCTAAGTGGGTTAAGCTGCTAGAGATTCCTCGTTATATTTCTGTGACGTTAACGTTTCCAGATGTGGCGACGATATGTGTCAGTAGCACTAAATTTTTCTATCTAGCTCTTGTTGAGAAGTACATAAAGGAGAGACATGACTTCACTGAGTTCGGGTCTCAAGGCGCGTGTTCTCACAGTTGTGATGGCCGTTGCGGTCGCGCTTGGACTCGCTGTTGCCGCCGGTAGCCAGGAAGCGTCCGCTGCAAACCGCGACTTTTTGCGTGCCGATGCCACGGGCACCTGTGACTGGGATGCCGTCGGTTGGTGGGTGCAGCGCTGTGACGTTTGGTCCCCAGCAATGGGCCGCAACATTCCGGTGCAGATTCAGCCGGCTAAGAACGGCGGCAACGCTGGTCTGTACTTGCTCGATGGCCTGCGCGCGACGAACCGCACCAACGCTTGGGTCAACGACGTAAATGCTGCCCGCACCTACGAGCCGCACAACATCACCCTCGTAATGCCGGTTGGCGGAGAGGCCTCCTTCTACGCTGACTGGGAGGGCCCGGCTACCTACAACGCTGTTTCCCCGATCAACTACAAGTGGGAAACCTTCCTGACCTCCGAGCTGCCAGGCTACCTGGAGCGCAACTTCGGCGTTGCTCGTAACAACAACTCTCTTGCTGGTCTGTCCATGGGCGGCACCGCAGCCATCACCCTGGCTGGCAAGCACCCAGACCAGTTCCGCCAGGTTCTGTCCTACTCCGGCTACCTGACCACCACCTTGCCGGGTGCGCAGACCTTTATGCGCCTCGCGCTTCTCGACGCCGGCGGATTCAACATCAACGCAATGTACGGTTCTCTGATTAGCCCGCGCCGTTTCGAGAACGATCCGTTCCGCGTCATGGGCGGTCTGCGTAACACTGACATCTACATCTCTGCAGCTTCCGGTATCCCAGGCGCAGGCGATGCAGGTTACTTGCCGCAGCATCAGCTGTCTGGCGCCGTTTTGGAGATGTTCGCTGGTGCGACCACCCGCATCTGGGAGGCTAAGGCTCGTGCAACTGGTCTGCGCGTGACTTCCAACTACCCAATGCAGGGCCTGCACAACTGGGCACAGTTTGGCTACCAGTTGGAGCACTCTAAGCCACAGGTTCTCAATGTGATGAACGCTTGGTAAGCATCTAGGGAATTCGTTAGGAAATCGCTCCGGCGAATTGTCCTAGATGGGTTCTTAACCGGCCGCAGGTTTTCCTGCGGCCGGTTTTGTGTTTTTGGCGTGTTCCTCTTCCAAAAGTCTCAAGTTCAACTTAAACTTGAGCGCACAATAGACAGCACTTCGCGGCCTAGATGAGGAAAGTCCGGAGGAGGGGAACCTTCGGAAAACCACGCCTAGTCCGCTACCTCGACATTAAAACCTCGACTTCATACAAGGACTCATCTATGCGTAAAAATGCGTCTGCATCCAGCCTGCGCTCTCCAGGTTCCCCGACCAAGGCTCGTAAGGGTCTGGCCATCGCAGCTTTGCCTACTGCTGTAGCGGTGGGCTTGTCTCTCCTGCCGAATGCAACGGCTCAGTCCTCCCTTGGTTCATTGACGCAGAACCTGGGTAGCTCCAACCTATCTGATGCTTTCGCTCCTGGCACCCCGCCGGAGCGCACTCCGATTCAGACCGAGTACCCAGAGGTTGAGGGTCTTCCGAAAGGCGTCGATATTTCCCGCGTGGAATACCTGACCAACCGCAACCTGCGCGTCTACATCAAGTCCGCAGCGATGCCGGACAAGGAGCAGGTTGTCCAGATCCAGCTTGCTCGTGACTGGTACTCCAGCCCGGATAAGAAGTTCCCAGAGGTATGGGCACTCGACGGCCTGCGCGCACGCGATGACGAGTCCGGCTGGACCATTGAGACCGACATCGAGACTCAGTTCGCTGACCGCAACGTCAACCTCATCATGCCGGTGGGCGGCGAGTCCTCTTTCTACTCTGACTGGCAGAAGCCGGACAATGGCCGCAACTACAAGTGGGAGACCTTCCTGACCAAGGAGCTCGTCCCGATTCTCGATAAGGCCTACCGTTCCAACCAGAAGCGCGCCGTTACCGGCATCTCCATGGGCGGTACCGCGGCTATGAACTTGGCGGAGCGTAACCCGCACCTGTTCAAGTTCGTTGGTTCCTTCTCTGGCTACCTGGACACCACCACGCAGGGCATGCCTGAGGCTATCGCCGCAGCCCAGATGGATGCTGGCGGATTCACCTCCACCAACATGTGGGGCCCGCACTACTCTCAGGATTGGATCGACCATGATCCGAAGCTGGGCATCGAAGCACTCAAGGACATGAAGGTCTACGTCTCCGCCGGCTCCGGTAAGGACGACTACGGCAATCTGAAGTCCGTGGCAAAGGGCCCCGCAAATGCTGCTGGCGTTGGTCTCGAGGTAATCTCCCGTATGTCTACCCAGACCTTCGTCGATTACGCGAAGCGCGCCGGTGTGCCAGTTGTTTCCCGCTTCCGCCCATCTGGCGTTCACAGCTGGGAATACTGGCAGTTTGAAATGCGCGAGGCTTGGCCAGTCATGGCTGACGCCCTCGGCATCGCTAAGGAAGACCGCGGCGCAGATTGCACCCCGGTTGGAGCTATCGCAGAGGCAACCAAGTCCGGCATCCTGGGCTCCTGCCTGAACAACGAGTACGACGTCGCCGGCGGAAAGGCCGAAGACTTCCAGGCGGGTACCGCTTACTGGTCCCCAGAGACCGGCGCACACGCCATCTTTGGCCGCATCGGCGCACGTTACGCAGAAAGCGGCGGACCGACCTCCTGGCTGGGCTTCCCAACCACCGGCGAGACCAAGACCCCAGACGGCAAGGGCCGCTTCGTCCACTTCCAGCACGGCTCCATCTACTGGACCGCAGAAACCGGCGCTTGGGCTATTCCAGGTGACATGGTTGAGGCATGGGGCAAGAACGGCTTCGAAGGCGGCGACCTTAAGTACCCAACCGGCCCGGTCACTAAGGTCGGCGAGGGCTTCGCACAGGACTTCCAGAATGGCGTTCTGACCCGTAACCCGGATGAGTCCCACTCCATCGTCCACGGTGCTATCGGTGCCAAGTACAAGGAGCTGGGCGGCCCGTCCTCCCCGCTGGGCTTCCCGAAGGGTGGCGAAAAGCCAATCAAGGGCGGCTTCTTCCAGGAGTTCGAGCACGGCAACATCTACTGGTCCGCTGAATCCGGTGCGCACTACATTCTGTACGGCGCAATCATGGACGAGTGGGGCAAGCGCGGCTTCGAGCAGGGCGAGTTCGGCTGGCCAACCAGTGACTACAACCAGATTGCAGCCGGCGGCATCTCCCAGACCTTCCAGCACGGTGAGATCCGCGAAATCATGGGCAGCGTTCAGGCGGAAAAGAAGTAATCATGCGTACCTCCTTCCGGGTTCCTGTAATGTGCGCAGCCTTCATGGCTGCAGCACTCGGCCTAAGCGCCTGTGGTTCCGCAACGGTTGAAAGCGAGAACTCTCCCGAGCAGACGAAAGTCGCCCCGCTCGAGCGTTCTTCGCAGCCTGCAAGTGCTTCGGAAAGCGCCTCTGAAGCTAGCTCGCAGTCGGCGGATTCTTCGGACGAAAAGTCCTCTTCGGAATCCAGCGCTGCTTCGGCAAGCGATGAGCCTGAAGACCGTGGCGCCCGGGAAATCTCCGCTATCCCTTCGCCTAGCCAGACTCAGGGACCTGAGCAAGATTTCCTAGCTGCAGTTCAGAAAGCTGGAGTAGAAACAGAAGGTGCAGAAGATCAAATCATCGGTGCAGGCCAAGCTGCATGCAACGAAGGCGATGCCGTAACCATCCCCGCTGTTGCAGGTCAGCTCATCGAGCAAGGCCGCGCACCTTTGTCACATGAGGAGCTAACCGCCGTCCTCACGGCCCAAGCGCGCGGCACCCTGTGTGCTAAATAAGGTAGAAATTTATGCGAAAAACACTCACGGTTGTTGCCGTCCTCGTCGTATTAGCTGTCATCGGCGCGGGAGCGGTTCACTTCTTAAACGCCAACAAGGCAGGAGAATCCAACAATCTGAGTGAGCCGGCGCCCACCGAGCAGGGCGGGGGAGTCGAGGCCCCTGCCCAGCCGGATTGGTGCCCGCGCTTCGAAGTGATTTCTGCCCCTGGCACTTGGGAATCTAAGGCCGATGATGACCCCATCAACCCGAGCGCCAACCCCAAGTCCTTCATGCTTTCCATCAGCAACCCGCTGAAGGAGGCCTACGTTCCTGAAGACGTAAAGGTCTGGACGCTCCCTTATACCGCGCAGTTTAAAAACATCAACGCTCAACAGGAGATGAGCTACGACGAATCTCGTGATGAGGGTACCTCTCGCCTCGAGGGCGAGCTGACCACCATGCACGAGAACTGCCCAGCCACCAAGTTCATCATTGCCGGTTTCTCTCAGGGCGCTGTCATTGCGGGCGACGTCGCAGACCGCATCGGTGGTGGCAATGGCCCAATCCCAGCCGAGGCTGTCTCGGGCGTTGCGTTGGTGGCAGATGGGCGCCGCCAAGCAGGTGTAGGCCAGAACCCCGGCGTGCCCGTTGCTGGTGTCGGTGCAGAGATTGCTCTGCAGCCGGTTGGCATGCTCATCCAGGGCATCGTTCCTGGCGCATCCATGCGTGGTCCACGCGCAAACGGCTTCGGTTCCTTGGCAGATCGCACCTTCCAGATTTGTGCACCTGATGACTCCATCTGCGACGCCCCACTCGATGGCCCAAACGGCCTTGAGCGCGCACGCGGGCTCATTGAAGCAAACGGTGTGCATGCAATGTATGCCACCAACCCGAACGTGATTCCGGGTACCACTGCTAACCAATGGGTCGTCGGCTGGGCGCGGGAAATTATCGACCGCACCTAACTTCGTTCAAACTTAAAACGGCCGCGTTATGTAACACTGCGCGTCTCCGAGATGATATTTTTAATGTCAAAAGTAAACAATCTAAGCCCAAAAGGAGATTAGATGGACCTCCAAGCATTGATTGGCCAGTTCTTTGACGGGAATGGTCGCATTGTTCTGCCGCCTCACTTGACCCTGCCGGGGCTTGGTGAGCACGTCTTTGAAATGGAACAACAATCAGGAGTTCCTGATCGCCCGGTTTTGCGCCAGTGGCTTTTTGATGATGACCCCGCTGGTACTCCGCGCGATTTCACCCGCTCAGAGGTAAACAAGCGAATCAAGGTTGTGGCCGCGCGCCTGCAGCAGGTCGGCGCAGTAGGGGACCGTGTAGCCATCCTCGCTGGTAACTCTCCGGAGTACCTGTTTGGCTTCATGGGTGCGATGTATGCCGGAATGACTCCGCTGCCACTCTATGATCCCAACGAGCCCGGCCACTCCGAGCACCTGCGCGCAGTCTTTGGTGATTCGAATCCTTCGATTGTGCTGACTAACAACGTTTCTGCAGCCGCAGTTCGCCGCTACTTCGCAGACTTGCCGTCGGCGCAGCGCCCACGCGTGATTTCCATCGATTCTCTGCCGGATTCGCTCGCGGCTTCGTGGAAGAATCCAGTTGAACAAGGCGCCGGTGAGGGAGCAGCAGCGCCCGTCGACGCTCCCGCTTTCCTCCAGTACACCTCCGGCTCTACCCGCACTCCAGCGGGCGTGTTGCTGACTAACCGCTCGATTTTGACGAATGTGCTGCAGATTTTTGCTGCGGTACACATCAAGACGCCGCCGCGCATCGTTTCCTGGCTGCCGTTGCACCACGATATGGGCATTATTTTGGCTTCTTTCGCCACCATTTTGGGCTTGAACTTCGAGATGATGTCACCGCGTGACTTCGTGCAGCAGCCGAAGCGTTGGGTGCGCCAGATTAGCCGTCAGCCGGGTGATGAGAACTTTGCGGGAATTTATGCCGTGGTTCCGAACTTTGCGCTCGAGCTGGCTGCTCGTTATGGCGCACCGGTTGCGGGTGAGGATATTGATCTGTCGCATGTCGATGGCATTGTCATCGGCTCCGAACCTGTAACAGAGACTGCAGTGGACAATTTCTGGGAGGTCTTTAGCGAATACGGGCTCAAGCGCGAGGCTATGCGTCCTTCCTACGGCCTGGCAGAAGCTTCGCTGATGGTGGCTACTCCGCAGGAAGGCGAGCGCCCGCTCATCACGCACTTCAACCGTGAGCAGTTGACGGCAGGCAAGGCCGTTGTGGAGGACAAGTCCGAGCAGACGGTGGCTTTTGCATCAAATGGTCAGGGCATGCCTGCTCAGTATCTGACGATCGTGGATCCAGAAACCAAGGCTGAGCTTGCCGACGCCCAGATTGGCGAGCTGTGGTTGCACGGCGACAACATGGCGGCCGGTTACCTGGGCCGCGAGGACGAGACAGCTTCTACTTTCCGGAATACTTTGGCCACGCGCCTGCCAGAGGGCTCCCGCGTTGTTGGGGCGCCGGAAGATGACAAGTGGATGGCCACGGGCGACCTTGCCACCATCGTGGATGGTCACCTCTACATCACGGGCCGTTTGAAGGACTTGATCGTGGTTGCAGGACGAAACCACTACCCGCAAGATATCGAGGCAACCGTCCAGGAGGCCTCGGCGCATGTGCGACCAGATTCCATCGCTGCTTTCTCCGTGGAAGGTGGAAATACCGAGCAGCTAGTGCTGCTGATCGAACGTGCTGATGATGCAGATTCTGCAGGCGATGAAGCAGCGACCGAGGTTATTCGTACCGCCGTCTCGAAGGCACACGGTATTACGCCGGAGGTCATTCGCTGGTTTAGTGCGCATGAAATCAATCGCACTTCTTCTGGGAAGATTGCACGCCGTGTAGCAAAGAAGCACTTCCTCGCGAGCTAACGCCGCGCTCTAATCGCTTTCTCACCTCTGCTGTATTGCACTGCCATATAGCAGAGGTGAGTTGTTATCGTGACAGAAGTTAACAAAATGAGACAATAAAGCGATAAAGATTGCAGGCATGCGGCAACCAGTGCTGTGCAGAATTGTGCGGAAACTCCCCATTTATAGAAAGCTAATTTAGATGACTGTTGAAGAACTACGAGGCTGGCTACGCAATTGGGTCGCGCAAACCACCGGCCTATCCGCTGAGGAAATTACTGATAGCAAGCCTCTAGAAAACTTCGGGTTGTCCTCCCGCGATGCAGTAGTTCTCTCCGGTGAGCTGGAGAACCTACTCGGGATGAAGTTAGAACCGACTGTCGCTTATGAATACCCGACTATCGCACAGCTCGCTGACCGTCTGGTCAACGGCGTAGCATCCTCGAGCAACTCCGCGGTCGATTCCAGCAGCGGTGCCGCCTCCACGCGCAATGCCGGCATCATTGGCGGCGATATCGCGATTATCGGTGAAGCTGGCCGTTTCCCCGGAGCACAGAACGTCAAAGAGTTCTGGGACATGTTGGTCGAAGGCCGTGCCGGAACCGGCCCGCTACCTATGGGCCGCTGGTCGGAGTACGCCGCAGAGCCGACGGTCTCGGAAAAGATCGCTAACCAGAACACCGATGGCGGTTACCTCGAAGACATTGCTAGCTTCGATGCGGAGTTCTTTGGGCTTTCTCCCCTCGAAGCCGCGAACATGGACCCTCAGCAGCGCATTCTTCTTGAACTAGCTTGGGAAGCGCTCGAGGACGCAGGGCTTCCAGCCAACCAGCTGCGCGGCACTGCAACGGGCGTGTACATGGGTTCGACTAACAATGACTACGGCATGCTCATCGTCGCTGACCCTGCAGAGGCGCACCCTTATGCCATGACCGGCACTTCTTCTGCAGTGGTGGCCAACCGCATCTCCTACGCACTGGACCTGCGTGGCCCTTCCATCAACGTGGACACTGCATGCTCTTCCTCGCTGGTCGCTGTTAGCCAAGCCGTCAATGACCTGCGCACAGGTGCCTCTGACGTAGCTTTGGCCGGCGGCGTTAACATCCTCGCTGCTCCGCACGCCTCGACTGGATTTAGCGAACTTGGCGTTATCTCCCCGACCAGCGCTATCCACGCTTTCTCCGACGACGCCGACGGTATCGTCCGCTCTGATGCCGCCGGCGTTTTGGTGCTCAAGCGTCTCGCCGATGCTGAGCGCGATGGCGATAACATCCTCGCCGTCATCAAGGGCACTGCCGTTAACTCCGACGGCCACTCCAACGGACTAACCGCCCCGAACCCAGACGCGCAGGTTGACGTCCTCGAGCGCGCCTACGCCGACGCTGGTATTGACCCGCAGCTAGTCGACTACGTCGAAGCACACGGCACCGGCACCATCCTCGGAGACCCAATCGAGGCCACCGCCCTTGGCCGTGTTCTCGGTTCCGGGCGCGAAATGGCAGCGCCGATGCTTCTCGGTTCTGCGAAGTCGAACATCGGTCACTCTGAATCCGCTGCCGGCGTAGTTGGCCTCATTAAGGTCATCGAGTCGATGCGCCACGGCGTCATCCCGCCAAGCATCAACTTCTCCGCCCCAAACCGCTACATCGATTTCGACAACGAGCACCTCGAAGTCGTTGAGGATCCCCGCGAGTGGCCGGAATATTCGGGTCAAAAAGTCGCTGGTGTTTCAGGCTTCGGCTTCGGTGGCACTAACGCGCACGTCGTCCTCACCGACTACCGCGGCCTGACTGCCGAGACCGCAGCGCAGGTCAACATCGACGAGGGCGCTCCAGTCTCCCTGCCGATTTCCGGTCTTCTGCCATCCCGTCGCGCGGCTGCTGCAGGCCAGATCGCTGACTACATCGAGCAAGAACATCCTGACCTGCTTTCTCTCGCGCGCACTCTTGCGCGCCGAAACCATGCACGCTCCCGTGCAGTGGTGACGGGCGTCAGCGAAGAGGACGTCGTCAAGCGTTTGCGTCAGGTAGCCGACGGCAAAGTCTCCATGGGAATCGCCTCTGCAGATTCCCCGTCTGTACCAGGCCCCGTCTTTATCTACTCCGGCTTCGGTTCCCAGCACCGCAAGATGATTAAGGACGTTCTCGAGATTTCTCCAGCGTTTAAGGAACGCTTGGAAGAACTCGACCGAATCGTCGAATTCGAGTCCGGGTGGTCCATCCTCGACATCGTTACCGACGACGCCCAGACCTACAACACCGAAACCGCCCAGGTAGCGATTACCGCAATCCAGATTGCTTTGACGGACCTTCTTGCATCCTTCGGCGTTCGTCCGGCGGGTGTTATCGGTATGTCCATGGGCGAAATCGCCGCTGCCTACGCTTCCGGCGGTATCACTGCAGAGGACGCCATGCTTATCGCCGCTCACCGTTCCCGCTTGATGGGCGAAGGTGAAAACTCGCTCGGTGAGGAAGAACAAGGCGCAATGGCTGTTGTCGAGCTTACTTCTGCCGAGATCGAAGCTCTGGACGGCAACATTGAGCCTGCCGTCTACACCGGCCCTGGTATGACAACTGTTGGCGGTCCGCGCCCTGAGGTCCTCGCTTTGGTGGAAAAGCTGGAAGCAGAAGGAAAGTTCGCACGCGCGCTTAACGTGAAGGGTGCAGGACATACCTCGGCTGTGGACCCAATTCTGGGCGAGCTGTATGCAGACATCGCTGGTATCGAACCACGGCCGCTGCACACGACGCTGTACAGCTCTGTCGACCGCGGTGAAATCTACCGCCCAGGTGCCCTTGTCCACGATGAGGATTACTGGATTCGTATGACTCGCCAGCCGGTCATGCTGCAGGATGCTACGGAAGCCGCTTTTGCCTCTGGGCATACGCAGATTGTGGAAATATCACCGAACCCGATTGCGTTGATGGGGCTAATGTCGACTGCTTTTGCGGTTGGTAAGTCTGATGCGCAGTTGCTGTTTAGCTTGAAGCGGAAGGTCGATCCGACGGAGTCTTTGTTGGACCTTCTGGCGAAGCTGTATGTGGCTGGCGCACCGGTAGACTACACGGCGGTCTTTGGTTCGGGCGCGCTTGTCGACGCCCCTCACACCCAGTTCAAGCGCCAGCGCTTCTGGACGAATGCCCGTCCTTCTTCTGGCATCTCTGGTTTGCCAGGTGCGCGGGTTAACCTGCCGGAGGGCAAGGTTGCGTTCTCGACGAATGCAGACCAAGCTCCTTCTGCTCTGGCAATTTTGGAGGCTGCTGCTGAGGCAGTTACCCCGGGCTCGCAGATTGTGGCTTCGGAGGAGCACGGTGACTTGCCGCCGCAGGGTGAGGTAACCACTGTGGTGTCGAAGTCATTGGGCGGCCTGTCGATTGCGGTTTACTTTGTGAACGGTCCGGCTACGCAGCTGGTGGCAGAAGGCTTTGCATCTGCGCTGAACTTGACTGAAGCTTCTATTCCGGGCGTGGCTGCGATTGCCGAACCTGCCGCACCGAGTGCACCGGCGTCGTTTACTGATGTGAGCGATGTGGAGGCTGTGCGTTGGGACCCATCGAAGGAGACTGTGGAGGAGCGGCTTTCGCTGATCGTCTCTGAGTCAATGGGCTACGACGTTTCTGACCTGCCGCGTGAGTTGCCGCTAATCGACCTAGGCCTGGACTCGTTGATGGGCATGCGTATTAAGAATCGCGTGGAAAATGATTTCCAGATTCCACCGATGCAGGTGCAAGCGCTTCGCGACGCCTCCCTCGCCGATGTCATCACCATGGTCGAGGATGCCGTTGCTGGTAAGTCTGTTGCTGGTGCTGCCGAGACCGGCGCCGTGGACGTCGGCGCTGGAGAAGTCGGCGCCGTGGACACCGGCAATGCAGGAGCCAACTCTGCAGAATCTAGCGCTGCGGAGGTAGGCGATGTAGAAGCCGATGCTGAAAAGGACGGCGTCGACAAGCACGATGCAGAAAACAGCGCTGAAGGCGTGGGTGTTGCCCCTCGTGATGCCTCGGAGCGCATGGTCTTTGGTACCTGGGCAACGTTTACGGGCAAGGCAGCAGCGGGCGTGACCTCTCAGCTTCCGCAGATTGATGAGTCTGTAGCGGCGGATATCGCGCAGCGCCTGAGCGAGCGCGCCGGCATCGAAGTCACAACTCAGCAAGTCCTCGATGCACAGACCTTGGAGCCTTTGGCAGACCTCGTACGCGAGGGGCTGGAGACTGAGGTCGAAGGCAACATCCGCGTTCTGCGTGAAGCCGAGGGGCCCGCTGTCTTCATGTTCCACCCAGCTGGCGGAACGACGGTTGTCTACCAGCCACTGGCGCGTCGACTGCCAAGCGATGTCGCAGTTTACGGTGTCGAAAGGCTCGAAGGCTCCTTGGAGGAGCGCGCTACTGCCTATATAGATGACATCATCAAGTACGCCCGCGGCCGCAAGGTAGTTCTCGGCGGCTGGTCCTTCGGTGGTGCTTTGGCTTATGAGGTTGCCTACCAGCTAGCGGACCGCACAAAGCGCGGTGAGGAAAGCGCAGAGGTTGCTTTCATTGCTCTGCTCGATACCACTCAGCCTTCAGATCCTGCTCCGGATACTCTCGAGGAGACTAAGGCGCGGTGGGGTCGTTACGCTGCCTTCGCAAAGAAGACTTATGGCCTAGACTTCGAGCCGCCATACGAGATGCTCGAGACCATGGGCGAGGATGCTTTGATGACCATGCTCGCAGAGTTCCTGTCCAACACGGATGCTTCTGAGCACGGCCTGGCTGCTGGTGTCCTGGAACACCAACGTGCGTCCTTCGTGGACAATCAGATTCTGGGCAAGCTGGATATGCAGCGTTGGGCTGATGTTGACGTTCCGGTGATTTTGTTCCGCTCGGAGCGCATGCATGACGGTGCCATTGAACTCGAACCGCGGTATGCCGAGATTGACCCGGATGGCGGCTGGGGCGCTATCGTTGAAGATCTGGAAATCGTGCAGCTGCAGGGCGATCACCTAGCAGTTCCTGATGAGCCGGCTATCGGTATCGTGGGCAAGCACATCAATGATTGGATCGAGGAGAAGATTCGGTAGTGACTACTACTGCTCATAAGCTGGAAGACCTGCGCCAGCGCTTGGAACGCGCGCAGGACCCAGGCAGCGAGCGCTCCCGCAAGCGCCGCGATGACGCCGGCCGCTCAACCCCACGCCAGCGTATTAATGCGCTGCTAGACGAGGGATCTTTTGTTGAAACGGGTGCTTTGGCAAAGACCCCGGGTGACCCGGACGCGATTTACTCGGACGGTGTCGTCACCGGTTATGGTCGCGTGAATGGCCGCCCAGTGTGCATCTATGCGCACGATAAGACGGTTTATGGCGGTTCGGTTGGCGTCATCTTCGGTAAGAAGGTTACCGAGATTATGGACATGGCCATCAAGATCGGCTGCCCAGTAATTGGTATTCAGGACTCCGGTGGCGCGCGTATTCAGGATGCGGTGACTTCGCTGGCGATGTATTCGGAAATTGCGCGTCGCCAGCTGCCACTTAGTGGTCGTAGCCCGCAGATTTCCATCATGATGGGTAAGTCTGCTGGCGGTGCTGTGTACGCCCCGGTTACTACTGACTTCGTTATCGCAGTCGATGGTGAGGCCGAGATGTATGTGACCGGCCCTAACGTCATCAAGGAGGTCACGGGTGAGGAGATTACTTCCCATGACCTTGGTTCTGCGCGCCAGCAGGAGCTAAACGGAAACGTTAGCGCTGTGGTTGCCTCGGAAGACGATGCTTTCGATTTGGTACGAGACTTGCTGGACCATCTGCCGCTGACTTGTTTCGATGAGGCGCCGGAGTTTGCAGCTCCCGAGGATTCGGAGCTCGAAGATCCAGAGCTCAATGAGTTCATGCCTGACGACACAAACGCGGGCTATGACATGTTGGAGCTTTTGGCACAGCTTGGTGATGACGAAGAAATCATCGAGCTACAAGAAAACTACGCGCCGAACATGATTACCGCCTTTGGTCGAATTGATGGCAAGGCTGTCGGTTTTGTTGCCAATAACCCGATGCATCTGGCCGGTTGTATCGATGCCGATGCTGCGGATAAGGGCGCGCGCTTTATCCGTATTTGCGATGCTTATAACATTCCGCTCGTCTTCGTCGTTGATACTCCGGGCTACCTGCCGGGCGTTGAGCAGGAAAAGGCGGGGCTCATCCACCGCGGCGCTAAGTTCGCATTCGCGGTGGTGGAGGCAACGGTGCCTAAGGTATCGCTGATTGTGCGAAAGGCTTATGGCGGCGCTTATGCGGTTATGGGTTCAAAGAACCTGACCGGTGATATTAACCTGGCCTGGCCGACTGCGCAGATCGCTGTGATGGGCTCTGCGGCCGCAGTCGTGATGATTGCAGGCAAGCAGCTCGAAGCTGCAGAGACCCCGGAACAGCGTGCATTGACGAAGAAGATGTTTATGGACTTCTATGACGAGACCATGACCGCTCCTTATGTCGCTGCAGAGCGCGGCTACTTGGATGCAATGGTGGAGCCGAGCCAGTCGCGTTTGGCTTTGCGTCAGGCTTTGCGACAGCTGGCCACGAAGACCGAAAGTGACTTGCCTAAGAAGCACACCATCGCGCCGATGTAACGCCCTAAAGAGGAGCGGACGATAAAGGTGGATGAAACGACCTCAGAAATGAAGGAGAAAGTAAATGTTGCTGTCTAGCGCACTCGATATTGTCGGTGAAATCATCAACTACGTCGTTATGATTTTCAACCATGGCGCAGCAATGTCCAGCTAAGAACTTTTGCCAGAAGCCTTTCTGGCAGCCGAAAGCAGTCTTCCCACAGGGCAACTTGTGGGAAGACTCTTTTTGTATAGCGGGGTTTATATTGCGGGGCTGGGAATTACGACTGGTCTGCCACCGCCGGGCGGCAGCCAACATATTCGCCCTCTAAGGCGGGCCATTCTTCCGCGGCCGGTGGGTTTATCGGGTGAATCATCGTTGATGGCGTTGTGGTATTGGCATAACGGAACCAAATTGTCGATGTTTGTCATCCCGCCGTCTTCCCATCTATCCAAGTGATGGAATTGGCATTCGTTGGCTGGGCGTCGGCAGCCCAGCCATGCGCAGGTTGGATGCTCAGCCGCCAACATGGTGCGCTGTTTTGCCGACGCAAAACGCCGCGTGCGGTACAAGTTAACCGGGCCCACTTCCGGATGAACGAGGGTAACGAAGCCGATGTCCGCGAAACGCTTCTGAATGAACTCTGCGCCGCTAAGCGTGCCGCCGTCGGTGGCCAGAAGCTGGATATCGTCGCCTTTACCGCGAGCGATTTTATCTAGCTGATCCAATCGCACAATCACGTGCGTATGCAGCCGTGGCGCGCTGGAGCCAGCGCCGCTAAATACTTGGCGGACTGCTCCGAGCAAGTCGAGGCCGGCTGCAGCTGCTTCAGCCGCAGTTGCGGCGGCAGTGGGGGCTTTAGCAGTGGCTTTGATGGTGCCGAATAAATCGGCAATAGCGCGCGGGGAGTCAGTAATAACAAGACTGTGTGGGCCATTATCGCGCCGTAGCACCTTTACCCCGCGGGCAACCTGCGGTGGCTTCCGCAGTTCTTTCAGGCGGGCGACAGCCACCTTGGCAATATCGCGCTCCCGAGTGGCACACAGTTCTTCTCGTAGGCGCCAAGCTTTGCGCTTATCTCTAACGCGCCCGACGTATTTTTCAATCTCGCGCAGTGACTCCAAAGAGTGCGAAGTATTTCGCGCTGCGCGCTGCATGGCGCTGAAAGCAGTCTTTCCAAAATAGATTTCATGCAAGGACAACAAAGACTGCGCAAAAGACTCGGTGGCGCCCATCGCCACCAACTCGCTGCGGTTGTGGCCCGCACATAACGAGACCACGTGCATACCGCGCGCAAGTACCCCGAGTAAGTCCCCCAACTTCATGCCCCACACCATAAACGGGGTGGGGTGGCCCCGCAACCGGAACTAGTGGCGGCGGGAAGCGAGTGCGGCGATACCTCGCCAGCCGAAGAAGAACAGTGCCGACATCGTGGTTGCAACGATAAGGAAGCTGTAGTGCGGAAGGCGGCCATTAACCAGCATCCATAGAGCCATTCCGCCAATTACAGCAGAAAGCCAAACCACGAGGCCTTCCTTCCAACGACCTTCCATTTTGGTGGCGAGGATGATGACCCAACCAATTAGTGCGCCTACAGTCCACGGCCAGAAAGCATCGACCCAGCTACTGAAGGAGAGCCCTCCATGCGCAATTCGGGCGAGAACGGCGAAGATGGCGAGGGCGATGATGTCGATAATCGGTGCTGTGCGCATGAGTGTTTAAGTGTCCTTTCGATTCAGCGCTTGGTAGGTCAGCCCCTTGCTGGCGTAATGCACAAAGTAGATGACCCAGCCAATGATAGTGACCAGAGCAAAGGAAATAAGGCGGTAGATAATCGCAGCGGAAGTGGCATGATCTGCAGTCAGGCCCGTAGCCACCAGCGGTGCGATAAGAGCGGCCTCCACCGTTCCAAGACCACCCGGTGTAACCTGCGCCGAGCCCGCCAGCTTTGCGGCGAGGAAAGCGAGGGCGATGCCGGCCATCGTTGTGTGGTCTTCAGCGGCGCGTAGCCAAGGGATTTCTCCAGTAATGGCCCACACGCTGGCCCATAAAGCGAGCATGTCGCACAGGCGGTGCAACAGCGAGGAGATACAAATGACCGCAAACGGGCCGCGGCTCAAGTGCACCTCGTCAAGGTTGTTTACTTCCTGGCGGACGCGCGCTAGCTTCGCACCCTTGAGAACTCGCTGGTGGTTTAGCCAGCGCTGAATGGTTGCCGGGTGGGATGTAATCCAGAAGATAGCGCCCATTGCGGCCAGCATGAGGACGATGGTGGTCAGCAACGACCCCAGCGCCATATCGGCGTTCAAGAAAAACACACCGGCGACGCCGATGAGAGCCAGGAACATCGAGGAAATGATCGATGACAGGAACAGGAAGTAGCTACACAAAGCCACCGAGGCGCCCCAACCACGCTGCACCTGGAAAGTCAGGATCGCAGCGAAGGCCGGGCCTGCGGGAAGGGTGGTGGACCAGGAATTAGAGGCCAGCGTAATCGCATAAGTTTCCCGCAGCGGGACCTCAATCTTGCCGGCCTTGATGAGCAGACGCATGACCTCCGCCATGCCGGCAATAGACCCGAATGCGAATAACACAACCAATACAACAGGCAGTGGCTCCGCATGCCGAAGGCGGCTTAGGCCCTCGGCGATAAAACTCAGGTGGTCACGAAAGAACCATCCGAGTGCAATCAGGATGAGCAGCGAAACAATCCAGGTCAACCAGTTCTTTTTCATCGCTCTCCCGTGCGCTTATCGGCTTGGAGGCGTTGCATGAGCTCGCTGAATGGGATGAGGGAAGAGTCTTCCGCGAGGGAACGGCCACTGCGTTCAGGGCCATCGTACTTGTCCTGGGCTGGGGCGGGTTCGCGGCAATGACCCAACTTGTCGTAAGCGCGATGGATGAAGCGGGGCGCCCACCAGTTGTCTTCCCGCAGCAAGTGCATGACGGCGGGGACGAGCAGCATGCGGACGATGGTGGCGTCGATAAGCAGTGCAAAAATCATGCCGAAAGCGATGTACTTCATCATCACGATGTCGGAAAAGCCGAAAGCGCCTGCCACCACAATCATGATGAGAGCCGCAGCCGTGATAATGCCTCCGGTGTGCGCAGTGCCGATGGCGATGGCTTCATCTGTATCGGCACCGTCCGTACGACGGCGAGCCTCCACCATGCGGGAGACTAGGAAGACCTCGTAATCGGTGGAAAGACCGAAGACGATGGCAATGATAAGCACCAGAATTGGACTCATCAGCGGGCCGGCAGTAAAGCTCAAAGCGCTCGCTCCCAAGCCGTCGACGAACATCAGGGTCAAAATGCCGAGCGTTGCGCCGAGGGAGAGCAGCGTCATCAAAATGGCCTTAATCGGCAAGATGAAAGAGCCGAAAACTAGAGACATCAGCACGAATGTTGCCAGGACGACGTAGAGTGCCATCCACGGCAGCTTGTGGAAGAGGGCATCCAAAGACTCAACCTCCATGGCCGGAGTGCCTCCCACATAGAGCTCAACGCCCTCCGGTGCTTCCACCTGCTCGAGTTCGTGGACGATACGGGCGTAGTCATCACGATCCTTGATACCCGCAGCAAGGACGGTGGTGCCGTCCTTCGTTGGAGTAACAGGGCCCATCGGCTTGGTGAGGCCTTCGAGCTGGCGTACTTGCATGACGACGTCGACAAGCTGCTGATTGGTGGCGTTAGTTACCACTAGCTTTACCGGTTCAGTGCGGAAGGACGGGAACTGCTCGTTGAACTCGTCCTGAGCCATGCGGGTTTCATGTTGTGGCGGCAGGTAGGTCTCGTTGATGCCACCGAACTTAACGCCAAGAACCGGCAAGGTAAGGGCAATGAGCAGGCCGCAGATGGCCACGGTCATGAGCTTGGCATGGCGCATGGCCCAACGAGGAAGCTTGTACCACACTGTGTCTTCTAAACGGCGGGCTTTTCGAGAAGTCTTGCGCACGGAGAACTTGTCGATGCGCTTGCCCAGCAGGCCGAAAAGCGCCGGCAAGACGGTCACAGACAACAGCGCTGCTAGGCCTACTGCAGAAATCGAGCCATAAGCCACGGACTTCAGGAAGGCCTGCGGGAATAGGAAAAGACCAGACAACGCCACGGTCACCATGCCCGCGGAAAAGACCACGGTTTGGCCGGCTGTGGCGGTAGTGGTGGCAACGGCATCGGGGGTCGAGCGGCCTTTATCCAGCTCCTCGCGGAAGCGAGAGACCATGAACAAGCCGTAGTCGATAGCAAGGCCCAAACCGAGCAGCGTTACGACGGCCTGGGCAAAGACGTTGACCTGCTGGAAGCCAGCGAGCACAGACAAAATACCCAGCGAGCCCAAGATAGAAAGGCCACCTACAACAAGCGGCATGCAGGCAGCGACAACCGAGCCGAAGACAATCAGCAGTAGGAGACCAACCAAAGGAAGGGCTGCTTTTTCAGCGCGGGAGATGTCGTGCGCCATGCCCTCATCGAGGCTGTCAGCGACGGCAGTAGCGCCAGCGACTTTGACCGGGATGTCGGTGGCGGTGAGGTCGCTTTCAATCGCGCGGAAGTCCTTCAGCGTCTGTTCGCCGTCGCCTTTGAGACTGATAGCGGCAAAGGCAGTGCTGTGGTCACGATTGACCAAGTTTGGGTTCTTGGTATCAAAGTAGCTGGTGATGCCATCGATTTCCTGCGGGTGCTGTTCTTTTAGCGTTGCGAGGTGGTCCTTTGCTGCGGCAAAGTTCTGATCGGGATCAGAAAACAGCAGGATGACGTCGCCGGAGTTATCGCGCCCGAAGGTTTCCTGTTCGATGCGGGCTGCGCTTGTCGACGCCGCGCCGGGATCCTCCCAGCCTTCCTGGCTCATGCGCTCGCCTAAGCGAGTACCGAAGCCGATGAAAAGCAGCAGGATGATGCCAACAATGACGAGCGGGACGACTTTGCGATGCGCATAGGAAAAGCGGCCCCAAGCGTAGAACATGGTCCTCCTAACGCTGCTTGAGTAGGGCGGTGAGCGGGCGGAAGGGTTGCAACCAGGCGCCGCCTTCTGGCAGGTTGTCGAGGTTGATGCGCGGCAGTGGCTCGCGGAAGACGCCTTCGATGTCCTCGAGGTCGACGAATTCGATGTCATCGTGTGTCACGGCCCAAGAGGCATGCTCGTGGAAGCCGAGAACGCAGACGGGCTTGCCCTCGGCTGCGATTTCTTCGAGGAGGGACTGGAAATTCTGGCCGTCGGCGGAGGCGACGATGACGCCTTCGAGTTTGTCGCGGTTGGCCTGGATGTAATCCACCATGTCTGGATCGACATCGTCGTCCTCGTGCAGCTTCGGCTTGGCAAAGACTGCGAAGCCGACGTTACGGATCGCCTCGACCCACGGGCGGATGACGTCAGCGCCGCCGGGGGTGACGTTGGTGAAGACGGCAGCTTCTGGCTGGGCGTCGTTCTGCAGAGCGATATCGACGAGCCAGCGGCCGATGGCATCAAAACGTGGGCGGTGCGCTGCAGTTGGGCGGCCACCGAGGATCGCGCCTAGCCCCATGTCCATGTTGGGGGCGTCCCAGATGAGTAGGTAGGAACCTTGCATTAGATTTTCTCCCACAGGTACTCGGTGATGACGTGGTCTTTGTCGAGGCCCTTGCCCTCGAACTTGGTGATGAGCTGGCGATCAGTCAGCTGCGGGCACTCGGGCCATGGCCAGCCTTTGTAGCGGAGGGCGGGCTCGACGTCGACAAGCTCGTTTATCCACTCGGCGTAACCTGCGTGGTCAGTAGCGACGTGCAGAACACCGCCCTTTTTCAGGCGGGAGGCAAAAAGGTTGAGGGTGCCGGATTGGATGATGCGGCGCTTGTGGTGGCGGGCCTTCGGCCATGGGTCAGGGAAGAAGACACGGATGCCGTCCAAGGATTCTGGCGCAAACATGCGGACCATCACCTCGATGCCGTCGCCGCGGATCATGCGGATGTTGTCGATGTCGTTGCGAACGACAGAGCCTAGGAGCTTGGCTAGGCCCGGCTTGTAGAGCTCGACGGCGATGATGTTGGTGTCCTGCTCGAGCGGTGCCATAGCGGCGGTGGAAGTGCCGGTGCCGGACCCGATTTCGACGATGGTCTTGGCGCCGGTGCGGCCGAACCAGGAATCGATGTCGAGGCGTTCGTCGGCAAGCATTGCTCCTAGGCGTGGCCAGTGCTCTTCGAAGAGGGCATTCTGGTTGTCCGTGAGTGTGCCGCGACGGAAGGTGACGTTGCCGAGGCGTGGGTAATCGAGGTCGTTGCCGAATTCAGCGTTGAAGTCGGTCTGCAGCGGGCGGCCGTGAGGCATTTCGCCGGCTGGGGAGTTTTGAGGATTATCTGCAGTATTCATTGCTCTTTATTGTTCCCTGTGCTTATGCCTCTAACAAAGTGCCGCGCCGCTTTTCGCTGGGTGGTGGAGGGAACTTTACGCGGTGGATATAACCGGGTTGAGTCTCGAGGGGGTGGATTATTCCAGACAAAGCTGCGCCCACTTCTGAACATTTCAGCCCCGTATTGGGGTGGAGTGAGGGGCTGTATGCTGTATGTCACAACGGCATACGCTTGGTTAAGTTGTGGTGAACGGCATGGTTATAACCATATTGGCTTTGAATGCCTAATTTTGACCCTAATTCGCGGCGACGTGGGGTTAATCTTGTGGTGAAAGACCCGTGGGGGACGTGTGCTCCGGCCAAGAACCCGGTAGATGTTCCTCGGCGGTAAAAATCCTCACGAACCGGACCACTAGGAGATTCTTAGATGACCGCCACCATTAAAGGCCTCGTCGGCGAGTTGCCAACGAGCAACGAAAAGCTCATTTCTTGGATTAGCGAAAGTGTTGAACTCTTCCAACCGGAGCGCGTGGTCTTCGTAGACGGCTCCCAGGAAGAAGCAGATCGTCTGGCAGGCGAGCTCGTCGAAAAGGGCACGCTCATCAAGCTGAACGAGGAAAAGCGCCCGAACTCCTACTTGGCTCGCTCTAACCCTTCCGACGTCGCGCGTGTAGAGTCCCGCACTTTCATCTGCACTGAGTCTGAGGAAGATGCGGGCCCTACGAACAACTGGGCACCGCCAGCGGCGATGAAGGAGGAGATGGCAGAGGCATTCCGCGGCTCCATGAAGGGCCGCACCATGTACGTCGTTCCTTTCTGCATGGGGCCAATCAGCGACCCAGAGCCAAAGCTGGGTGTGCAGCTGACTGACTCCGAGTACGTCGTTTTGTCCATGCGCATCATGACCCGCATGGGAGCACAGGCACTGGAGAAGATCGGTGCGGACGGCGACTTCGTGCACGCTCTGCACTCTGTCGGCGCTCCTTTGGAGGAGGGCCAGGAGGATGTGGCTTGGCCGTGCAACGAGACCAAGTACATCACCCAGTTCCCAGAGACCAAGGAAATCTGGTCCTATGGTTCCGGTTACGGCGGAAACGCCATCTTGGCCAAGAAGTGCTACGCGCTGCGCATCGCTTCTGTTATGGCCAAAGAAGAGGGCTGGATGGCTGAGCACATGCTCATCCTGAAGCTGACGAACCCAGAGGGCAAGAACTACCACGTTGCGGCGGCTTTCCCGTCTGCTTGTGGCAAGACCAACCTCGCGATGATTACCCCGACCATCCCGGGCTGGTCCGCAGAGGTTGTCGGTGACGACATTGCTTGGATGCACCTGCGCGAGGACGGCCTGTACGCCGTCAACCCGGAGAACGGCTTCTTCGGCGTTGCGCCGGGCACCAACTACGATTCCAACCCGATTGCCATGAAGACCATGGAGCCGGGCAACACCCTGTTCACCAACGTTGCGCTTACCGACGACGGCGATGTCTGGTGGGAGGACATGGGCGAGGCTCCAGCCCACCTCATCGACTGGCTTGGCAATGACTGGACCCCTGAGTCCACCACCAATGCGGCACACCCGAACTCTCGCTACTGCGTTCCGATTACCCAGTGCCCAACCGCTGCACCGGAGTTCGATGACTGGAAGGGCGTCAAGATTGATGCCATCCTGTTCGGCGGCCGCCGTGCAGATACTGTTCCACTGGTTACCCAGGCATTCAGCTGGAACCACGGCACGATGATCGGCTCCCTGCTGGCTTCCGGCCAGACCGCTGCCGCAGAGGGTAAGGTCGGCGCACTGCGCCACGATCCAATGGCTATGCTGCCGTTCATCGGCTACAACGCTGGCGATTACCTGCAGCACTGGATTGACATGGGCGAAAAGGGTGGCGACCGTATGCCGTCCATCTTCCTGGTCAACTGGTTCCGCCGTGGTGAGGATGGCCGCTTCCTGTGGCCGGGCTTCGGTGAGAACTCCCGCGTTCTGAAGTGGATTGTGGATCGCATCGAGGGCAAGGCTGAGGCTGTCGAGACCGTCGTCGGCCACACCGCTCGCGCTGAGGACATCGACATCGAGGGCCTCGACTTCGATATCCAAGATGTCCGCGAGGCACTGTCCGTCAACGCTTCCGACTGGGCTGGAGACATGGAAGACAATACCGAGTGGCTGCACTTCCTGGGCTCCCGCGTTCCTTCCGAGGTGTGGGACGAGTTTAATGCTTTGAAGTCCCGCGTGGAAAACGCCTAATCTTCTTACTTCCCGCGATTGGCTAACTCTAAAACAGTTAGCTGATTGCTGAAGAGGCTGACGTCAGGCTGTTTGGGCCTCTAGGGTCTGGTTCCGATCGTGCATCGGAGCCAGACCCTTTGTGTTATTTCGGGCAAATGGTAGGTCAAACAATGGTGCAGCTGTAGTTATTTTTACCCACGACGAACGTGTTCGGAAACAATGTTTCCGAACGTTTGAATTGGATACATTTTGCGGGGAATCGGGTTCAGCGGCGTAGCACGAGGACGAGGTTTGAGGTAAGGAACTCGCGCAGGACGGGCACCCGCGTGACCCACCACGCCCAGCTGGGGTGGTAGCGCGGGAACGTCGCTACTAGCGTCGAACTATCCACTGAGGCGCCGCCAGGTGCGGCGCCACTGCTGGTGATAGCTTCCGCCCACTTAAGGCCCTCGCGGGCAGAGACCGCGAAAAGCGAAGTGCCGAAGACGTTCTTCGGCAGGTGGCCGTGGCGGCGGGTATAGCGATCGCGGGCGAAGGCGCCGCCGACGTAGTGCTCCCACAGGCCGGTCTCATGCCCGCCGAAGGGGCCCAGCCACACGGTGTAGCTGAGCACAACCAATCCGCCGGGCTTGGTCACGCGCAACATCTCTTCTCCCATATCCCACGGATGCGGGATATGTTCGGCCACGTTGGAGGAGTAGGTGATGTCGAAGGTATCTGCAGCAAAGGGCAGCTGCGTGCCATCTCCGCGCACCGCGTTGGTCAGCTGGATTCCCGCGGCCGACATCTCGCCCGCATCGGGCTCAACGCCAAAGTAGCGCGCCCCGCGGCGGGCGAAGGCCTCTGCGAAATAGCCCGGGCCGCCGCCTACGTCGAGAACGCGCGCGCCGGCGAGTTGGGTGCCGACGTCGTGGCAAAGGGCGTCGATGAGCAGTGCAGTGTCTTCGGCCAGACCGCCGTAGAAAATTTCCGGCGCAGTCTGCTCAAAGCGGAAAGAACGTAGCAGGCGCCACGAACGCGCGAGCGTGGCCAAGGCACGGGTTTGTTTCATAACCCACTAGGCTAGTAGTTCGACATGAAGATTCTTTTACTGTGCTGGCGTGATTCCACCCACCCGCAGGGCGGTGGCTCGGAACGCTATCTGGAGCGCGTCGGGGAGTATCTGGCGGCGCAAGGCCACGAGGTGGTCTTCCGCACCGCGCGGCACATGAATGCTGCAAAGCGTGAGCATCGCGAAGGCGTTTTATATTCTCGCGGCGGTGCCAAGTTCAGCGTGTATCCGCGCGCGTGGCTAGCCATTTTGGCCGGGCGCTTGGGGCTTGGCGACGCCAAGAACATCGATGTCATCGTCGATACCCAGAACGGCATTCCTTTCTTCGCCAAACTGGTCTCGAAAGCGCCAACTGTTTTGCTCACCCATCATTGTCATCGCGAACAATGGCCGGTTGCGGGCCCGCTCTTGGCGCGTTTGGGATGGTTCTTGGAGTCGAAGGTTGCGCCAAGTGTCTACCGCAATAGCCCTTATGTAACGGTCTCGCAGGCTTCGAAGCAGGATTTGGAAGAGCTGGGAATTAAAGGCGCGCACATCATCGAAAATGGTGTCGACCCACTGCCAGAACATGTGCCGACCCTGCAACGCGAGACGGCCATCCATCTGGTGACGCTCTCGCGGTTGGTTCCACACAAGCAGATTGAACATGCGATGGACACGGTGGCAAAGATGGCTGGCGCGGTCCTCGACGTCATCGGTTCCGGCTGGTGGGAAGCGCAGCTGCGTGAGTACGCCGAGCGCATTGGAGTGGCCTCGCGGGTTCGCTTCCGCGGGCAGGTCACCGAGGACTATAAGCACGCTTTGCTTGCGCTTGCCGACGTCCACCTCATGCCCTCGCGCAAAGAAGGCTGGGGGCTGGCAGTGATGGAAGCCGCGCAGCACGGTGTGCCGACGGTGGGCTATTCCTTCGGGCTGCGCGATAGTGTCATCCCGGGCCAGACTGGCGTGCTGGTCGATACCGAGAAAGAGTTTGTGAGGGCGGTCCGCGAGCTTGTTGCGGATGCGAATTTACGCCGTCAGTTGGGCGAGAATGCCCGTGAACTGGCAGCACACTACTCCTGGGAGAAGACGGGGCGCGCTTTTGAGAAGTTGCTAACGCAGACCGCTCGTGCGACGGCGGGTAGCCAGAAGGCCCGGACGGACTAGCAGCCAGAGCACTAAGCAGGCCAGCGGGCTAGCTACCCAGGCGGCGGTAAGGGCCCACGGAACCTTGGGCGCGGGGGCGGGCGGCTCGGCGACGATGCGGCCGTCAACAACCACCGCGCCCACGCCGAGTTGGGCGAGCTTATCTAAGTCCTGGTCCTGCCAAGCTTGCAGCGCTGCGCGGTAGGCGGGCTGGGCTTGGTCGACTACAACGCCGTCGACGCGCAGTTCGCCGGATTCCAGTTTGTTCACGGCCTTCGAATACGGGTCGACTGCGGTGGTGCCGTCGGGCAAAGTGACGAGGGAGGGGCGTTGCGGGAAGAGTGCTAGCCGGCCGTCTAGCTCTTCGACGAGCTGGTGATTAATACCGCTGGGGCGTGGCGTGAGGACAGCTAGCTCGCCTGGAGTGTCGGGAGCCTGAAGCAGGCAGGCGAGGAGCGCCAAGGCTGCGGGGAGGTTAGGCAGGGCGCCGATACCGGCGACGTAGAGGGGTAGGGCAAGTAGCGTTAGCTTGGAGGCGTCGCGAAGCAGGCCCGCGCCGGGAACCGTTTCAATCAGCCACGCCAGCGCGCCGGGGCAAGCCCAGGCAATAAGCGCGCTGCCGAGGCCTAAGGCGGCGAGGAGGAGAAGGGGGCGTCGGCAAGCGGGGGCGAGGCGGCGGGCGCCGAGCAGCGCAACAGCTGCAACCACGAGCCCTGCGAGCGCAAAGCCGTGGTGGCGGGAGTCGGGAACGGCGTCGGCGCTCCAGATGCCGCCGAGACCAAGGAGAGCGCCGACGGTGCCCACGCCGGCTTCTGCGCGAGGCGCGAATGCAGCCACCTGCGCGGCGGCCGGACCGGGAACCGCGTTGTTGGTAATTGCCGGCACCAGCCACGGCAGGCACAGCGCCACGCCACCCACGGCGAGCTTGAAGCGGCCGGTGACAAGGGCGATTACCACGCCGAATACGCCGCCGGTGGGAGTAAGGGAACTTGCCCACAGACTCAGCCACGCGGGAATCGCGCGCTTGTGCAGGCACGCCCATGCCAGAACTGGCGCGAGCCATCCCGCAATTGCAAGGGACCAGTGCCCCAGGAGCAGGCGCTCGACGATGAAAGGATTGGCCACCGCACAAGCCATCGCGGCGGCGGCGGAAAGCGAAGTGCGGGCCCACTTCGCGGCAACGTATGCGCTAGCACTTGCGGAAGCGGTGACGAGCACGCGTGCGAACCAATCACCGCCCAGCAAAGCTAACGCGCCGTCCTGGGGCGCATTACGCGCGGGCAGCGAACCCAGCCCAAAGTTGGAGGCGGTAAAACCGGGGTTGTGGAGTAGAACCATATCGCGCCAGACCAACTCGCCGGGCAGGAAAAACGGCCAGCACACTGCCACCACGAGCAGGGCGCCCCACAGCCCTAGGCCCCAGCGCGCGGATCTGCGGCGCGCGGGTTTAGGCGCCGACACGGTGGCGGCGCATGTACATAAAGGCGGCATAGGCCAGCAAGATAACGCCGATGACCTTGCCTAACCAGCCGACGATGCTGAGAATCTTCACGTTGTTGATGGTCGTGCGCACCGTGTCCAAACGTTCCTTCTTGGTGGCATCGGACCAGTTCAAGTTGGCCTGGAAGAGGGAGCGGTCGGCAGTGTCGTCCTCGGCAACCATCTTCTTCGCCTGGTCCTGGTCGGTGGCGAGGAAAATCTTTATGTCCTCATGAGCATCGACGATGGTGCCGGTGGTTGGTTCTACCCAGACGTCACGCGTGACCGTGTAGAAAGGCTCGAGGCTGACGTGCTCGGTGGGGTCCAGCCCGAAGCGGCGCAGCGACTCCTCATCGAACATCGCCTGCGCCGGGCCGGAGCGCTGTAGCTTCTCTGGGCTCGTGCGTGTGGCTTTCTCATCGGGGGTTTGCTGCTGCAAGACACCCAGCGAATAGGCCAAGGCAACCGGCTCAATTTCCTGGTGGAAGATGTAGGTCGGAATCGTCTCGCGCTTTTCGGTGCCGGTGAAGTCGATGGGCGCTGTGGTCTGCGTCATCGGATCGAAATACGGGTAGCTGCGCTGTTCCGCCTTAGCCGGGAAGAAGTAGCTGATGCCATCGCGCGAAAAGTCGTGGCCTGCCGCAGAGATATTCAGCGGGGCGATATCAACCTGCTGTGAGCTATTGGGCCCTGCTACCGGATAAGCTGATTCGCGGTTGAGCAGAGAGTTTTCCTTGATCTCCGCGATAGTCTGGCCATTCGAGGTGACCTGGAGGAGGGAATCGGCGGAAGCCACGGCGTCGTCGGCAGTAGGCGAGGTGCGGGTGGTGCGTTTGAGCGAAACGTCTCGTTCCTCTGCATAGCAATAGAGTGGAGCATCCTTGGCATCGCAGTCAGGGTTGCCATGGGTATCCGCTGGCTTCTTGTGTTGCACAGCGCGGCTGACGTTGATTGCTGGGCCCTGGGTAGGAGCGGTGTCGATGGTGAAGTTTAAGTCATCTGGCAGCGGCCGGGCTTGATTGTTGTACAACGGCGGCAGCACAGAACCGAGGAGCAAAAAGACGATTGCGGCGACGATCACCTTCGTCATCCGCGAGCTCCAGTTAATCAGCCGCTTCATTACAGTAGAGTTCCAATCAGTTTACGTGCGCCGTGCATTATGAGGAGGAAGGAAAATTAGTGTGGCTTCCCATTCTTCCTTAAAGAGCCTACCCCGCCATATTTCTGAGTTGGATGGTATGCGAGGCTGCGCCGCTTTGGGAATTGTGGTCACGCATGTCTCCTTTCAAACGGGCACCGGTTGGGGGATTGCGGAGCGTTTCGATTACTTCGTTTCGGTGTTCTTTGCGCTGAGCGCTTTCCTGCTGTGGCGCCGGCGCGCCCTGCACAGCCCGCGGGATTATGCGTGGTCCCGCGTGGGACGCCTGGCGCCTGCGTATCTGGTGTGTGTGGTGCTGGTCTTCGCACTGCTTCCCGACGCCCATTCCGCCACCGCTACCCAGCTATTCAGCAACCTAACGGGTACGCAGATTTATGTAGTCGACGGTTTGGCGCCGGGGCTTACGCAACTGTGGTCGCTGTGTGTGGAGTTCGCGTTTTATCTGGTGCTGCCGCTGCTGGCGGCGGTGATGCGCGGATGGTCGCGGCGGCACAGAGCGTGGGCCATTGCCGTGGCGGCGGTGCTGAGCTGGGGCTGGGGTTTTGTTCCCTTTGTGGCTGATTACGCCAAGGGGGACGTGAATTCGCAGATTTGGCCGCCGGCGTATGCCTCGTGGTTTGCAGTCGGGATGCTGCTGGCTGAAGCAGAAACTGCGCGCGGGCAGTTTCCAGGGTGGCTAAGACGTGCGCTGCGGATGCGGTGGGCGTGGTGGCTGGCGGCGTGTGGTTGCCTGTGGCTGGCTAGCCGCGAGTGGTTTGGCCCGCGGGGTTTGGCGCATCCGGAGCCAGGTGAGTTCGCGCGACGCATCATGGTGGGCGCGGTCTTTGCGGTGTGCGTGATGGCGCCTGTGGCTTTGGCCCCACGGGAGTCTTCGCTGCTGAGCAGCCAGTGGGGGCAGGCTTTGGGGCGTTGGTCCTACTCGCTGTTTTTGTGGCACGTTGCGGTGTTGTCGGTGGTCTTTCCATTGCTGGGAGTGCCGCTGTTTTCGGGCAAGGTCATGGACTTCTGCGTGGTCTTCGCGGTGACGGTGGCGGGCAGCCTGCTGGTTTCGGCCGCTAGCTACGCCGTGGTGGAAGAACCCGGCAAGCGGTTGGTTGGTCAGTTCGCGCGGCGGCTGGGCCACAGGACGCAGGCTAGCGAGGCCGCGCACAAGCAGGTCACGAGGACCGAATCGCCGGCATAGCTGCCGCTGGCCCACGGAGCGCGGGCAAGCATGGTCCCGGCCGCCGCCGTCAGGGCGGCGGCTAAAGGAGCAGCGCTTAGCGACGTCCATCTCAACACCACCCACGCAGCAACACCCGCGAGGACGGCGGGCAGGCCGAGCAGGCTGAGCGTACCCAGGCCGCATACTGCAGCGAGAATGTGGGCGCCGCGGCCATCGTCTGGCTGCCACGGCGCGGTGGGGCGGCGGCGAAGAGAAAGCAGGCAGCCGGCCACGGTCAGCAGGGCCAGCGCGCCGCCTAAGCCAAGCGCGGCCTTATAGGTACGCGCCGCGGCAAAGCTCATGCGGAAGCTACCGCTTCTGCCTGCGGGAATAACAAAAGCCTGGAGGGAAGCGTTGATCTCTCGCGGCGCGAGGTCGATGCTGCCGGCCTCCGAATCGAGGTGGCCCTGCAGGCCGGGGTTAAACGCATTGCCGGTGATAAGCAGCCGGTCCTGCCCCGTGGCTTCGATGGTGCCGGAGGTTCGTTTGCTGGCGGCGGCCGGTGACCAGCCCACCTCGCGCAGGCTGATCCATCCGCCGGTGCTGCGCACGCGGTGGGTGCCGGAGCGGAGGGTGAGGTGCGCACCGGGGTTATAACGCACACCGTCGATAAGCACGGGCTTGCGGGCATCCAGCTCCAACCGCATGGTGCGGGGCACCGTGAAGTCACGGATGAGGATACGGGTGTCCTGAGCTAGCTGCTGGAAGAAGAACTGGTGGACGTCTGGGGAAGTCGCCGGAACGGTGACCACGCGCTCGATGGGGGAGCCCACGACCTGCGCGTTGGCGATGCCCACGCGCTCGGAAAGATCGATGCGGATGCTGCGGGTATCCCCACCCGGCACGCGCACTTCGCGGGAGCGGTAGGGCTTGAGTTTAACCTTGACCTTCGCGCTTCCCGAGCGCACGGTGACCTCGGTGTGGGCAGTGGCCATGAGCTTGACCACCGGCGCGTGCCACGCCGGCGTATTCGGGTCCTTGTTTAGCTCCAGCCAGCCGGTATCGCCGGGGGCGGGCCACCAGGCGGTGGAATTTTCGCCGTCAACAGCAGCGGTGCGCGAGCGCGCGGGATTGGCACCGCCGAAGGCATCGGCGTCGGCAGCCGAGGAAGAAGCGCGGACTGTGCCGCCGTGCGAAACCACCTTTGTCAGCGGCCCGGCGGAGGGGTAGTCGCGCAGGCGGTTATTCACCGTCGAGGGATCTCCCTCGGCCAAAGGCGCGGAGATGGGCCCGTCGAGGGTGCCGTAGTTGCGGTCGGTCAGCGTGGGCGTATCGGTGACGATGTCGGCGTCACGATCGACGAGCTCGTAGGCAGGAGCCGAACCGTCACCATGGGCATCCAGGAAGGCCAGGGACTCCCCGCCGCCGGCCACGCGGACGGGATTGGCGGAGGTCAGCGTGCCTACGGCATCGTCGGCATGCGGGAGGATGATGACCTCCACCTCGTCATCAGGGCCGAAAGAGTGGACCTGCCCGCCGTAGGAGGAAGCATCGCGCCAGGCCGCCAGCTGGGAGTCATCGCGGCCGTTCGCGCCCTCTGTAGAGACTAAGTCGTGGCGCAGCAGCACCGCACCGATGCCGAGGCGGCGCAGCGTGGCGCTACCAGTGGCGGGATCTTCGTGGAGGGCTGCCACCACTCCGTCGAGCCCGCGGATGGCCTCTGGTGGGACGAGGGGGATGGCGTCGCGGACGGCCCACGGGACGTCGAGAAGCGGCTGTGCCGGCTCATCGCGTGTCCAACCCCAGTCTTGGCGCGCGAAAGAGGTCTCGGGGAACAGCAGCGTGCGCGTGCCTTGGGCATGGGTGTTGAGGAAGTCCGCGGCCTCGTGCCAGTACTCCGGGACCTTTTCGTAGGCGCCCTTGGGAAGCAGGCGCCCAGTCCACGCGGGCGAGAAGGACGCGCAGGCAATGGCGGCCACCAGCACCGCCACCGCTTGGCGACGTCCCGGTCGCAACCATTCGCCCCGTACCCGCGGCAGGGGCAGGGCGGAGGTTGCTGCGGCGAAACCGAGCAGCAGGGGGATGCGCACGAGCGGATCGAACTTGTGGAGGTTTCTTAGCGCGGCAAGCGGGCCGTCGAGCGCGTTGAGATACCAGGCGGCGTGGGTGCCGAGGATAGCGATGCCCACGCAGGCCATGACCGGCCAGACCCGCGGCAGTCGTGCTAGGCCGTAGAGGCCAATTGCTGCCACCGCCATGGTGACCAGCACGAAGAAAGGCTGGGTGGCCAGTGCATATCCGGCCACGCGCTCCGTGTCGACGAAGGGCGCCCAGCTGGTGGTGCCGCGGAGAATTTCCGGCAGGTTTAGCCAGCGGGTGGTGACATAGGAAGACTCGATGAACTCAGTAAACGGCGGGGCGTAGCGCCCCAGCACCAAAAGCGGCACTATCCACCACAAAGAAACCGCCGCGCAGCCGGCCAGCCACACAAGGCCGGGACGCCAGGCTCGGCGGTACAAAAGCACCACCGCTGCCGGAACACACGCCGCGAGGGTAGCGGTGGCATTGACCGCGCCCATCGCTGCCACCGGCAAAACTGCTGCCGCAGCGCAGCGCCACGTTAGCTCCCGGCGCAAGAAGGGCAGGATGACCCACGGCGCCAGCATGACCGGCCAGGTCTCCGAGGAAATTGCGCCTATCGTAGTCAGCGCGCGGGGCGAAAGCGCGTACAGCAGCGCCGCAAGAAAAGGCCAGACGGGCGAAATCTCCCGCCTAATGCCCTCCCTCCTAAGGCCTCTGAACTGCGGAGGAAGAGACGCATAAATCAGCCGGTGGAAGCCCCAAAAGCCCACGCCTAGGACGAGTAACCACCACAAGCGCTGAGCTACCCAATCCGGCAGCGGCGAGGTAAGAAGAAAAAACGGGCCCTGCGGGAAAAGATAACCATAAGCCTGGTTCTGTAACTGGCCGAGCGTAAAGACCTCGGTATAGGCGCTGGTCGCCCCGCGTAGAAAGCCTAGGGGGTTAGCGGTGAGATCGTGCTTGGTATCCGCCGCAACCAAGCCAAAGGGCTGGGTAAATACGAAAACAGCGAGAGCTAAAAGCCCGCCTATGCGCCAGCGGGACTGCGCATTCATTAGTTCCTAGAGCCGTACTCCGGGCCGCCCATTACGGCATCAGAAGCGGAAACTGCACCGTCCGACGGAACTGCATCAGCATTAGAAAACTGCGCGATGCCGATGATGGTGATGACGCCGAGGGCGATGCCCACGACGGTGCTGCCCACGGCGGGGCCGAGGGTGCGCTTGTTGAGGGAGTCCGTCTCGAGTGCCATAAACCCACATCCTAGCAGCTACCTGCTAGAAATTTAGCTATCTTCTTCCTCCGCGTCGTCGTCCAACTCGGGCGGAACAATAAAGACCGGAAGGCCAGCGTTACGCACGATGTGCTCGGCCGTGGAGTTGGTCCACCAGCCGCGGAAGCCACTGAGAGCGCGGGTGCCGGTGACGATGATATCGACGTCGAGTTCTTGCGCGGCGTCGACAATAGCGGAGGCAATCGTGGTCACCGACTCCACCAAGTGGGCGCGGCCGGAAAGGCCCAGGTTTTCTGCAACCTCGACTCCTTGCCTACAAATCCGCAGCGCTTCCTCATAGGCCGGATCATCTTCCACCGCTTCCGGCGCCACCGTGGACTGGTGCATGCCAGTACGGCTGACCGCACGCGCTGCCTGACGGGCCATCGGCTCCCACGCCGTCAAAATCTCGACGTGGCGCGGGCGCAGCAGGCGGGCTGCGTGCTCCATCGCGCGGGCTGCCCGAGTGGAGCCGTCGTAAGCAATTAACATCGTCTCACCGTTACTCATGGATGCCATACTAACCCCCTCCGCGGGCATATCGCTGGGAATCGTGCACACTGGAAGACATGGAACTTTCCCCGTCCCCGATGTTCTCGGCCCGCACTGCGGCTACCGCTGTCCTCACGCTTGGGCTTGGTTTTGGCCTGGCTTCCTGCGATAGCGAGCAGCCGGAAAGTACGCAGGAGCCCGCGGCGTCGAGCTCGGCGCCTGGTGCGGCGTCGGCAAGCGCGGCACCGAGTACAACCCCCAGCGAGGAAGTGCCTGTGCCCGTGGACCGCCGCCAGCTGGCCGCATCGGTGCTCATGCCGCCCGCGGTGAACTACGACGACGCGCTGGCCAAACTGCAGGCCGGCGCCGGCGGAATCTTCATCCCCAGCTGGGCAGACCCGGCGCTGCTCAGCGAGCCAGGACGCGACATTAACGCCCTGCGTGCGGCAGTGGGCCGCGATTTCCAAGTCTCCATTGATTTCGAAGGCGGGCGTGTACAGCGCTTTTCCGAAATCCTCGGCGAGCATCCCGCGCCTGCGCAGATGGCCGCCGAGCATAGCCCAGAAGAGGTCGAGCAGATGGGGGCCGAGATCGGGCGCGTACTGAAAGAACATGGCATCAACGTGGACTTCGCGCCGGTTCTCGACGTCGATGGTGGCGAACTCGAAGTAGTAGGCGACCGTTCCTTTTCCACCGACCCCAAGCTGGCCGGCGAGTACGGCGCGGCTTTTGCCCGCGGCCTGGAATCGGCGGGAGTAAAGGCTGTGTTCAAGCACTTCCCAGGTCACGGCCGCGCTTCCGGTGACACCCATCTCGGCGAGGCTGTGACTCCGCCGCTGGAGGAGCTTTACGGCCACGAGTTTGTGCCTTTCCAGGAGGCGATCCCGGCGGCTCCTGCGGCGGGACTCATGATGGGGCACCTCGTTGTGCCGGGGTTGGGCGACGGGCAAACCCCCGCCTCCATCAATCCCGCGGCATACCAGCTTGCGCGCGAGCAGCTGCACTATGGCGGGCCTATCTACACCGATGACATCGGCGGCATGGCCTCTATCGCAGACACCATGAACGTCCCGCAGGCGGTGGTGGCTGCGCTGGCTAGCGGCGCGGATATGCCACTGTGGTCCACGGATGCTGAATTCCCCGCGGCTGTCGATGCGGTGGCCGCAGCACTCGATGACGGCACGCTCACCGATGTGCAGCTGCAAGCCTCCGCCCAACGGCTTACGGGTGGAAAATTGCCCGAATAGTAAGAGCTGATCAGGACCTTACTAGGAAAGTTTCAGCTTGAACGATAGTCTTTAAGGCGTGAAAAAGGCAGTAGGAAAGCAAACTGGCAAAGGCTGGCACATCACACTCGGTGTGATTGTCGGCCTTCTCCTCATCGCAGGCATCGCCTATGGGTGGGATGTAGTTGCGAATCAGGGCAAGGTCCCGCGCGCGACGTCGGTTGGCGGCGTCGACATTTCCGGAATGGAGCGCACCGCAGCGGTTGAAAAGCTGGAGCGGGAGCTTGGCGACGTCGAGACCAAGCCTGTCTCGGTCACCTCTGGAGAAAAGTCATCCCAGCTGGTGCCGAATGAATCCGGCTTATTTTTGAACTATCAAAAGGCCGTGGACGGTATCCCTGATGCTTCCTATAATCCGTTTAGCCGCCTGTACAGCTTCGTGAAATCCACCAAGGAAATCCCGGTGACCGTGGACGTTGATGCAGCGGCTTTGGACAGCAATTTGGAACGGGTAAAGAAGGAACTTTCCTTCGAGCCGAAGGACGGCATGCTGGAGCTAAACAACGGCGGTCTGAAGGCAACTAAGCCGGTCCTTGGCCAGACCGTGGATGATGCGGATCTGAAGAAGTCGGTGAAGGAGAACTGGTTGGACCCAGCCGGCGTTGAGGTGGCTCCTGTTGTTGTGGAGCCGGCGATTAACGACGACGCGATTGAAGCAATGCGCACCGGTGACGTCGCGAAGGCTTTGGATAACCCGCTGACCTTGAACGGTGAGAACAATGTCTCCGGCACGCTGCGCAAGGATGAGATCGCGCAGTTTGTTTCCATCGAGGCAAAAGACGGCAAGCTGGAACTGAAGGTGGATACCCCGAAGGCGCAGCAGTTGTTTGAAGAGCACATGGATGGCTCGCAGGTGCCAGGCCAGAATGCCAAGATTTCCTTCAGCGGCAGCAAGATGAACGTGACTCCTTCGGTCGATGGCTCGATTATCGACTGGGAGAAGACCATGAAGGATTTCGACAAGCGCGTTAAGGGCGACGAGCGCACCTGGGATGCGGACTACAAGCCGGATCCGGCGGAGTACACCACGGAAATGGCGGAGAAGGCAACCTTCAACGACACTGTTTCTGAGTTTTCTACCGGTGGCTTTTCGGGCGCTTCGGGTGAGAACATCCGCCGCGTGGCGGAGGAAGTAAACGGCGCTGTTGTCAGCCCGGGCGAGACTTTCTCTCTTAACGGCTACACCGGCCCGCGCGGTACTGCGCAGGGCTATGTGGAATCCGGCATCATTATTGATGGCCACTCCGGTACTGCAGTGGGCGGCGGCATCTCGCAGTTCGCCACCACGTTGTACAACGCTGCCTATTTCGCCGGTATGGAAGACGTAGCGCACACGCCCCACTCCTATTACATCTCCCGCTACCCGGCGGGTCGCGAGGCTACCGTCTACGAGGGTGCTATCGACCTGCAGTTTAAGAACACGACCAATACCCCAATCCGCATCGAGACCGACTTTGGCGGCGGCAAGATTGCGGTCCGTTTCAAGGGCACGAAGACTTACGACGTCGAGTCCGTCAACAACGGCCGTTGGGCCACCACCCAGCCAACCCGTATGTCGGTGGGTGAGGATTGCTCGCCGTCGTCAGGCGCGCCGGGCTTTACTACCTCGGATACCCGCATTATTAAGGACCTCTCCGGCCGCGAGATTTCGCGCGAAACCACCACCACGGTCTACGACCCGCAGCCCATCGTCTCCTGCGGTTAGGTCATGGCTCGGCCGATGCACACCGCGGTGAAGGACCCGGCGGACGTCGATCAGCTGGCCCAGCACCCGATTGCCTTTCGCCGCGTGGCCGGCCTTTTCGCAGCCCACCGCGGCACGCTGCTTGTGGTGGTAGCGCTCATCATCGCGACCTCTGGGCTGACGGTGGTGCAGCCTTTCTTGGTGCGCCGCACCGTGGATGAGGCCATTCCCAACCACGACACCGCACTGCTTCTGTGGTTGGTTGGCGGCATGCTGGCCATCACCGTGGTCTCCCAAGCCATTGGCGTTATCCAGTCCTTTTTATCCGCGCGGGTGGGGCACACCATCATGCACGAGCTGCGCACGCAGGTCTTTGCCAACCTGCAGCGCCAGTCGCTGCAGTTCTTTACCAATAACCGCGGCGGTGAGATTCAGTCGCGCCTGACCAATGACATCGCGGCGATGCGCGGCATGGTGACCACCACCGCGACGTCCGTGGCTAGCAACCTCACCATGACGGTGGCCACGTTGGTGGCGATGGTGGCGCTCTCACCAACTCTCTCGCTGTTGTCCCTGGTGGTGCTGCCACCCGCCGTGTGGCTCACCCGCCGCGCCGCCGTTCTGCGCCGCAGCCTCATGGAGAAAAACAGCCGTGCGCAGGCGACGTTGCAGCAGACCATTTCGGAAAACCTCTCTGTCTCCGGCATGCGTCTGGCGGCCACGCTGGGCGCGCAGGAGCGCGTCTATGACGGGTTTGAGAAGACCTCCCGCTCCCTCATCCGCTTAGAGCTGGAGTCCCAGCTGGCCGGGCGCTGGCGCATGGCGCTGACCCAGATCATTTTCGGGGTTATGCCGGCGCTGATTTACCTGGTTGCTGGCCTGCGCCCGGGGATCACGATTGGCACGCTCATCGCCTTTTCTACCCTGCAGACTCAGATATTCCGCCCCATTACTGGCCTGCTCAACGTGGGCGCGCAGTGGGTGGCGTCGATGGCGCTGTTCAGCCGCATCTTCGAGTACCTGGACCTGGAGCCCGAACTCAAGGAGGCCACCGAGCCCGCCCAGCTTGCCGACGCCTCCCTCACCCTTAGCCACGTTTCCTACCGCTACCCCGGCACCAACACCGACGCGCTTTCCGACGTCTCCCTTTCCATCCCCGCCCACACCACCACCGCACTTGTGGGGCATACCGGGTCCGGCAAATCCACGGTGGCCGCGCTCCTGGCGCGCTTGGCCGACCCAACGGAAGGCGCCGTGCTCTTAGGTGGGGTAGACCTGCGTGACATTCCTGCCGAGCAGCGCGCGGAGGTCATCGGCGTGGTCTCCCAAGAGACCTACCTCATTCATGGCACGGTGCGCGAGAACCTCCTCTTCGCGCAGCCGGATGCCAGCGAGGAACAGATGTGGGCGGCGCTTAACGCCGCCCGCGTGGATGAGGTCATCGCTGCGCTTCCCGAGGGACTCGATACTCTCGTAGGCTCGCGTGGCTACCGCTTCTCCGGCGGTGAGCAGCAGCGCCTCTCGCTCGCGCGCACGCTGCTGCGCCAACCCCAGGTGCTCATTCTGGATGAGGCCACCTCCGCCCTCGACAACGAGACGGAGCGCGCCATCCAGGAGGCAGTGCTTGGCGCGGATGCTACCCGCTTGGTCATCGCCCACCGCCTGTCCACTATCCGCGATGCCGACCAGATCATCGTCCTCGACGCTGGCCGCGTGGTCGAGCGCGGCACCCACGCCGAGCTGCTTGCGTGCGGCGGTGCCTATGCGGCGCTTCTTCGTGCTGTCGACGAGGCTCAGAGTACGTAGAGAGCTCTTGTCAGGAATCTTAACGCTATTAACTCTTTGGTACGTGGGCTGTTGAAGGCTGAGAATCTAAATGAGTTCAGGGTACCTTGAGCGCTCTTGGTGACGCTTCCTTTTATGGGTCATCAAAGGGGATGTTCTACCTGGTGGTATTGGCAGCATATATGGTTCGTTTCGTCGTCGTTGGAAGGTGCTCTCTGGGAAGCTACTCTCCTGCGTGAAGCTTGCATTCTATGTAACGGGTGTAAAATCGAGCAGGCTTACCCCCTTAAAGGGGCAATGTGTTCAGTTTCACACAAAACTAGATGACGTCTCGAAAGCATTAGTTGAACTGCAGAAGGAGTCTTCACGTTTGGGTGGACCGTGCGGATTCTTGAGAAGTTTAGCCGGTTTTGCGGGGGAGGAGCTTTAGTCGGGGACTTTGCCCAACACGCTGGGGTAGAATCTAGTTATGTAATCCACAGGCTATCGTTAGTTAAGGTTGGGGCCTGCGTAGACGTTTCCACCTGAAAACTACTCTCGGCAGGCGAAAGATTCTTAGCAACGAGTCAGGTCATGGTGCGTGAACCGTGGGGAATGGATTGCACACAGCCAATGAGGCGCGGTGCCTCATTTCAGAACTCGTGTAAAGGACCAGTTTCCGTGAACAAGATCTCTCGTACCGCTCGTTCGGTTACTTTCGCTGCCGTCGTTGGCCTCTCTATGGGTATCTCCGCTCCGGGGGCCCTGGCGCAAGACGGTGCTGTCGATGCACAGCCTGCTGCTGAGCAGGGCGCCGTGAACAAGGCAAACATCAATTTCAACCAAAAGGGCTCTATCACCCTCTTCAAGAAGAAGGGTGCTGAGTCTGGTACTGAGGCTACCGGTAAGGAAATGGCAGGCGTTCCGGGTAAGGCTCTGTCTGGCGTGACCTACAAGATCACCAAGCTCGATTACGACCTGCAGAAGGATGATTGGGCGGCGTTCCCGAAGTCGGCTGCTGACGTCAAGGACGACAAGAAGACTGCGAAAACCAAGGAAGAAACCACCGACACTGATGGCAAGGCAGCTTTCACTGATCTGCCTTTGGGCATCTACTTGGTAGAGGAAACTAACGCTCCGGACGGCATCGTTGCCGGTGCTCCGTTCATCGTGTCGGTGCCGATGGTTAACGAGGCATCGGATGCCTGGAACTACGACGTCATCGCGTACCCGAAGAACACGGAAACCACGACCAAGAAGACTGTCAAGGATGCAGATCAGAACATCCAGGACGCGTACACCTACACCATCAACGCGGATGCTCCGACCTGGGGTGCGGGTAAGAGCCTGACCGCCTTCCGCTTCGAGGATCGGCTGGACCAGCGTTTGGACTTCCAGAAGGTCACCCAGGTCAAGGCTGGAGAGACCGCTCTGGGTGCCGGTGACTACGAGGTCAACAATCCGGCTGAGAACGGAAACAAGCTCGTCGTTAAGCTGACCGACCAGGGCCTTGCCAAGGTTAAGTCCGGTGACAAGATGTCTCTGACCTTCGAGGTCAAGCGCAAGGAGGTTGGCAACACCACTGAGTTGACGAACCAGGCTGATGTCATCTTCAATAACCCGAACACCGGCAAGGAAGTCAAGAACAAGACCAACGAGGTCGTGACCTACCACGGCAAGCTCAAGGTTGTTAAGAAGGACGGCAAGGAGGACGGTAAGGTCCTGGAAGGTGCTGAGTTCGAGCTATACCAGTGCACCTCGGCCTCCGACCTGGGTTCCAAGATCAAGATTGGTAACGCAGAGAATTGGACCACCGGCGCTGACGGTACCTTCACTATCGATGGCCTGCATGTCACTGACTTCGCAGACAACGCACAGGTCACTGACGCGAAGAAGTTCTGCCTGAAGGAGACCAAGGCTCCGGCTGGCTACGCCAAGCTGGACAAGCCGGTGGAGATCAACTTCACCCGCAAGGACATCGCAGCTACCGGAGAAGGTGACGACGCGGTGACTCTGGTTGCTAACGTTGACAACGTCAAGCAGGATACCCCGAACCTGCCGATGACCGGTGGTGCCGGTGTTGGCATCCTAGCCGCCATTGGCGCAGCGATTGTTGCTGCTGGTGCTTGGTTCGCTCGTCGCACCGCACGTAACTAATAGCCGGGCATAGTTCCGGTGGTGCAGACCATCCATGATGGTCTGCACTGGGGGTCGGGTAACCAAAGTAGGGTGCTCGACCCAGTTAGGGGACTGGGCTAGGCATAGATTGCAGTCCCCTTCTTTCTCTCTCGTTGTTATCCCGGTCGCGCGGTGTTTGCGCGTGGGACATTGATTTGGGTGGTGCGGGTCGTTGACTTCGGTGTTAGACCAAGATTCGAGCCGGCGGCACAGGCGCCGTGGAGGCTTAGTTCTTCCGGCGGTAGTCGTTGTCGTCGGGTTGTTGGTGATGCTGTACCCAGTGGTCTCGACCGCATGGAACAATTGGAATGCCTCAAGGGTGGCGCAGGAATATGCGCGACTGGATAAAGCGACACCGGCGCAAGTGCAGGATTCGGTTTGGGATGCTGCGCATGCATACAACGAGGAGCATACGTCGGGTCCGATTCTGGATCCGTGGCTGAACCGTATCGGGGTGGACAATCCCGACTATGAGGCTTATCTGAAGCAGTTGGGCGAGAACGAAGCGATGGCTCGCCTCGTGTTCCCAGCGGTAGACGTTGATTTACCGGTGTTTCACGGCACCGCGGATAAGACACTGCAGCGTGGATTGGGGCATTTGTATGGCTCTGATTTGCCGGTAGGCGGACCAGGAACCCACTCCGTCATCACGGGGCACACCGGTCTGGCGAATTCGACGATGTTTGATCACCTCGACTCTGCCATCGAGGGAGATGTGTTCTACATCCAGGTTGCTGGCCACAAATTGAAGTATGTGGTTGACAACATTCAAGTGGTGCTGCCGAGTGAGGTTGATGGCCTGCGGCCAGTCGCCGATCAGGATTACGTCACGCTGATTACCTGCACCCCGTACGGGATCAACACACATCGCTTGTTGGTACGTGGCCATCAGGTTCCTATGGAGCCGGGGGAGGAGTCGGTATTTGATGGCTCCCACGGCCCGGGTTGGCAATGGTGGATGTACGCACTGTTGGCTGCTGTGATTGTCATTGGTTGCTGGCTGGTGTGGTGGCTGCGTCGCCAGAAGGCGGCTACCGGGGTGCAAGAAGTTATTAATAAGGAAAGTAGCGTGCGGGAGTAAGGCGATGAAGAGGTTGACAAATACATGGTCGGCCCGAATGGTTGCCGTCGGAGTAGCGTGTGCAATCGCGTTCGCGGGGCCGGGCATGGTTGCTGCGGAAGCGGTGCAGGTTGCCGGGCAACAGACTACTGGTGCGGAACGCACCGTAGATACGGATACAGTGACTGTTCGGCTTACGCAGGGCAATCCCGACGACGATGGGCAGGCACCTTCGGGAAAGATTCAGGGAGTCACGATACATCTGGCCCGGCTCGCCGGCCTAGATCCAAACAACGCTGACGATGTAGCACGCGTGCAAGACGCGGGTCTGGCCGAGGTTCGTGAATGGCGTACCGACGTGCACGTGGACCAGGTCACCGATGCCAATGGAGAAGTGACCTTTGACGGTCTAGCGGATGGCTTCTACGTAGTGACGTCGTCGGCGCCAGATAACTCCTACCGGGAGATCAACCCATTTGTGGTAGCGGTTCCATTCCACACTGTGGCGGACAATCCGAAACCAGTGCCAGGAGTAATTGTGGCCAAGACTCACAAACCGGGTGAAACACCAACGCCGCCCACGACGCCGACTACTCCGCCGTCGCATCCGAATACGCCGCAAACAACTCCAAACTATCCACCGACTAAGCCTGGGAATCCGCCACACCAACCCGAGACAACACCGTCGAGTACTCCAGGTGCAGGTAAGACCTCCACTCCGGCAGCTCCGTCGGGGAATGGTGGCTCATTGGCGATGACCGGTGCACAGGTACTCGGTGTGGTTGCCGCAGCGATGGTGTTGATCGCCACTGGTTTCGTGATGATTGCCTTTAGCCGTAGGAAGAATTCAGAAAGCGAGGGACGCTAATGTCCTGGACAGATTCTCATCCGATTGAGCCGGTAGTGTACCGCTGGCGCGTTGTCGGGGCGTTTGTTGTGGCGCTGGCCCTAGTTTTCAGCGTCGCTGCGCCGGCTGCTCTTCCAGGTATCGTTGGCGCTGTCGCCGAAGCACAAACCACGGCGTTGCGTGCCGAGCTTGATTCCGCAGACCAGTTGAGCATTCCCGCTGGCGACACCGCTACATTTGAAGGCCACTTCGTCGATGGCGGAACGGTGGAGGAGCTGGAGTTCAATGCCAAAGCTTCGCAGCTTGAATTCGAAGGCGCGGCATTTACGCTGACAATCGACGGTGAGGAGATCCCCGTTCGCGAAGGTGACAACCTCGTTGTAGACACGACGAGCAATGCAGTAGTTTTCCGCGTCACCGGACTCAACGCCGATGTACCCGAAGGTGCAGCTTTCTCTTTGAAGACCCCGGCGGTCGCAGAGGAATCCGAGCTGAGCGGAATGTCCGTTGATGCGCGTGGTGTAGCCGAGGAAAACGCTAGTGCTTCTGCAAATGAAGAGAGCGAAGCTTCGGAAGCGCCCGCGGAGGACGGTGAGCCGCTGGAGGTTTCTGACGTTGACTCGGCCCCAGCACGCCTGATGGCGGCACCGAACATTACTCCATACGCTGCCGGTGACCACACCATCACTATGCAGAACGATGGATATGTGCTCAAGGGAACCCGTTATATTCCGAACTTCAAGATCCCATCTGCTGAGCTTCCAACAGGCAGAATGACCATTCCGAATGGCACGGTGGTTACTCTAAAGTCCAATGTCAACAGCTACCTTTCGACGAGCCCTGACGATCTTACGGTCTATTACACCGGTGCTAATGGCGGCTGGTACGAGGCCAAGGCAACCTACAAGAAAATCAGCGCTAAGGAATATCAAGTCACCCTCCCACAGATCACTATCGGCGGTAACGCACAGATCCAGTTCAAGGGTGTTCATCGTGGACCGGATACTACGGTGTTTACAGCCTCTTTTACCGTGCCAGAGCCGGAACAGTGTAAAGAGGACACAAAAAAAGTAGCTAGGCAACCAAGGCGTGATCTGACTGACGAGGAGTATACCGACGGTAGCCCAGTCTATGTCGTAACCAGTGAACCAAAGGATCTTCGCCGAGATACTTCTGTCCTAAGCCGGCAAGTAAATCACGGCCGAGATTTCCGCCCGGTGGGGGAAAAGTCACCGTGGGTATACAATGCGCTGGCATTCAATTCAAATGATAATTGGCTCTATGCCGTGAGCCAGAAGCGTGGCCTGAACGGTGATCCGTGTTACCCTGCCGGAAACCTTCTTCAGATCAATCCCGCCACGGGTGAGGTGCATAATCTTGGTCCGATTCTCGCACCAGGAAGCAGTGGCACGCCATTCGAGAGCGAAGGCGACCGAGACTTCCTTAACGCGGGAGTTTATACCAGTGAGGGGTTCTTCGTAGGCAACGCTTCGACGTCCGGTACTCGCCATCTCTACAAGATTGATCCTGACAAGCTAACTGCTGATCGCACTTTGCGCAGCGCGGAGTCCTTCGCTGAAGACTGGGCCGTGCTCCCCCAAGCCCAGAAGTACATGTGGGGCTTCCAAAGTACGGCAAAGGCGGGCAATAGTCTCATCCTTGAGCGAATTGATACACAGACTGGCGCAATCCAGACTTGGGATCTCACTAAAAAGCTCAAAACGTTGGATGGGCGCACGATTTCTAATCCCTCGGCTTCTTGGGGCAAGGCATGGACCTATTCCAACGGTAACCTCGGATTTGGCTCAGGCAGTAAAGACGCAAACCAGCTGGGCTTCGAGCTAAAGATCACCAATCCAGATTCCGGAAGTCCGAAGTTCGAGCTGGTCAACATCATGGATAACTTGCCGGCCTCCTTCAACACGGATGCCGCTTCCGACCTCTTGCCGCCACCGTCGATACTACGATCAAACCTTGCGGTGAAGAAGCAACGCTCAGAGACCAAGGTGGTGAACGGCGAGGTACGGACATTCTGGACCATCTCCGTGGAAAACACCACGGATAACACCAGTTCGGGTGGCACATTCTGGGAGTACCTGCCAACGGATACACACTATGGTGTGAATGCCACGGGCCCTACTGCGAAATTTGAGGGATTTGGAGAAGGATCTACCGAGGTCAACGGTCATAAGCCAGGTCCTGACCAGATTGCGCCGGGAACCGGTATCTATGCAGGCATGACTGTCCCGTCCGGAGCGGACGGTGAGTCCCGATACATGAAGGGCTATGTTGGTACACTTCCAGGACACGCGAAGGTAGAGTATGTCGTCTCTGCGCCGGTGCGAACGGATAAATACGGCAACCTCAAGACGGTGTGTAGCCCGAACAAAGTGGCTTTCCAAGCCACTGATGGTGAGGCCGGTAGCGACAACGTTGCTACTGAAGCCTGCTTCAGCAAGGTTGCTGTCGACAGTGCACCGCAACCTGTTCCTGGTGCGGCGAATGAATATACCGCGAAGTACAACGTCGTAGTAGCCGCCCCGGATGCTCCCGGCTTCGACACCAATGAGGTGATCTACGGAAAGCTGACGGATACCCCGAAGTTCGTTGGTGCCGCCACGGTTACTGGGGCCACTGTGGTCTTCAAGGACGAGTTCAACAAGACCAGCCAGCCGCAGTCGTACCAGGGGGCCGGTCCGTATGAACTCAACAAGAACGACACTCCAAAGATCATTAAGCCCAAGGGCGTCAATGGAAGCTCCGGGCAGCACGTCTACGAGGTGACGGTGCGCTTCAAGCTGGATCGAACCAAATTGAATAGCACATCCGTCCCTGCCGGGTACCCGAGTCAGCCTGCCGGTAACTCCCGCTGCTACACCAAGGATGGCCTACATGAACCCAACTTTGGCCTCATGAACGAGGCAGAGATGGGCGGTTGGAAAGACACCTCTTGTATCCCGCTGGAGACCAAGCAGATGGATGTCCTGCTTGAAAAGGTTAGCTATGATCCAGCCGCGCCGGACAAGATTCAAACCGACGAGTTGCTCGACGGCGCGCAGTTCACCGTCCACCGTGGTGACGCTGACGGCAACTTGAAGCTCAACGCGGATGGCACCGTCAATACTGATGCTAACCCCGTAGTGAAGCAGTCCACGACCACCACCACAGGCCGCGTCAAGCTCGAAGGCTTGGACGCCCCTGGCGTGTATTACCTCATCGAGACCAAGGCGCCGAAAGGCTACAACCTGCTGCCCGCGCCGATCAAGTTCTCGACGGAGTGGGATCAGAATGGCAATGCAGTCATCAAGGTGCTCTCCGGAAAGACTGCGATCACCAGTAATAGGTGCGCTGAGTCCGACACCGCTGCCAATTGCGTGAAGAAGATCGGCGTCCTTCAGGTCGCTGACATCACCAAGGGCGCACTGCCCAAGACCGGTGGTGAGGGCGTGGGCCTGTGGGCTCTCGCCGGTGCCGCTATCGTCGCGGCAGGGTGCCTCGCTTTGCGACGTCGCCGGGTATAGAACCAGCGCTTGCGGCTACTTTTAGATGAGGCCCGCTCTTCTAACCAGGGAAGGGCGGGCCTTATTGCATGTTCATTGTCGGTTAGGACTCTTGCGGGTCGTCGTCAAGCGCGGTGTCCTTGGCGTTGCTGACATATTTGCGCCACCAGTAGATGAGCAGAAGCACGATGATGGCAGCGGCAGCCAGGATGGCCCACATCCACCACTGCCAGTGAATACCAGAGCTGTTGAATGCGGCCTCGTCTTCCGGATCCATTGGCACTCGGTGGCCGGTGACGAGCAAGCGGTGGGTATTTACACCGTAGGGGGTGCAGGTAATGAGCGTAACGAGGTCCTGGCCTGGCTCACGGTGGAGCAAGCTGGTGTCCGCAGGCTCGACGACCCGAATATCGTGTACCTCGTATTTGAGCTTCTCGCCGCCGGCGGCGATGTAGAAAGCATCACCTTTCTTGACCTTGGTGAGGTTGTCCCACAGCGTGGCATTCTGTAGACCCGTGTGAGCAGAGAGCGCTGCGTGCCTGCCCTCGCCGTTCCCCACGCCACCGACAGGTAGGTCCGTGCCGTAGAGGTGGCCAGCGCCGCGGGAGAGTGCTTTTTCTGAGGTGCCGTGATAAATGGGCAGATCGGAATCAATAGAGGGGATGACGATGCGACCCATGGCATCGGTCTCCGACAGCACAGACAGGTATTGGCGGTAGCGCTGGTACTCGGGAGAGTTCTCGTCATCGGTGGTGGTCCAAGCGTCTTCCACACTGATTTGGCCCAGCTGGGCGTTGTAGGCCTGTGCCTCCTCCCAGGCGGTGTGCAGTACTTCTGGCGGGGCTTGCTTCTCCAGCTTGGCGTATTCCTCGGCGGCGCGGGATTGGGTGTGGTTGTTCCACTGCGTGGCCACGACGGGGTAGAGCAAGACACCGAGACCGACGAGGATCAGAATTAACGCAATGATGGCGTTGGGGTTGACGACGCCCTTCTTCTTGGGTGCGTCGCTGATTTCCGCTGGTTCGTGCTTGCCCATTGTGTCCTGCCTGTGTGGGGGTCTGTTGCCGCGCGTCCTAGGGGTTGACGTGGGGTACATAACGTGAGTGTTAGAACCTCAGACTAGATCGGAGAGAATCCGAAACTGTGCCTAGTCGCCGATAACGAAGCACAGGGCTTCATACCGATTTAGAGTGGCCTCATCGATGGCTAAGTTTTGATCGACCGCGCACAGTTCGCGGAGTTCATCGATTGTGCGGGGCGCAAGCTCTTGGAGTAGATGCTCACACTCAGCGCGAAGATCCGCTGTGGTTTTGGGCGTGAAGATAGGGGCTGTCATGGTCCATCCTGTAAGTATGAAATTAGTCCATGAAATGGGAAAATAAGTGGAGCCGACGACGGGAATCGAACCCGCGCCAGCAGCTTGGGAAGCTGCAGTTCTACCATTAAACTACGTCGGCGCAATGCATCTTGTGCATCGTCGTAAAGCTTAGCACCGCCGCCGCCTAAGGCCATAAAAGGCCCAGTGGGGAGGTAGACTATCAACCGTGCTTCTTTCTGATCGTGATATCCGTGCCGCCATTTCCGCTGATGCTCCCGAGCGTTTGAGCATCGACCCTTTCGACGCCGAGATGGTCCAGCCTTCCTCCATCGATGTGCGCTTGGACAAGTTCTTCCGCGTGTTTAATAACTCGCGCTATACGCATATTGACCCCAAGCAGGAGATGCCGGACCTCACCAGTGAGGTGGAGGTGGCCGAGGGTGATGCCTTCGTCCTACACCCCGGCGAGTTCGTGCTGGGCGCCACGCTGGAAAAGTTCACCTTGCCGGCCAACCTGGCAGGCCGCTTGGAGGGCAAGTCCTCCCTGGGTCGCCTAGGCTTGCTGACGCACTCCACGGCAGGCTTCATCGATCCGGGCTTCTCCGGACATATCACACTCGAGCTGTCCAACACCGCTAACCTGCCCATTTCGCTGTGGCCCGGGATGAAGGTGGGCCAGTTGGCTATCTTTAAGATGTCTTCGCCGGCGGAGGCTCCGTATGGTTCCGGCGCGCTGGGCTCGAAGTACCAGGGCCAGCGTGGACCGACGCCGTCGAAGTCCTATCTGAACTTCCGTTAAACTTTTCGTTCTCGCCGCGCGCTTCAGGTCAACCGCGCCTAAAATTCCCGGTTATGCGTATGACTGTGATTGGTACCGGCTACCTAGGTGCGACTCACGCCGCCTGTATGGCGGAGCTCGGCCACGAGGTACTCGGTGTAGATGTTGATGAAAGCAAGATTGAAGCTCTCAAGAACGGCCGCGTGCCGTTCTACGAGCCCGGCCTGCCGGAGGTACTCGAGCGCAACATCGAGGCCGGCCGCCTAGATTTTTCCACCAGCTATGACGACGCCGCGGAGTTCGCCAACGTGCACTTCCTCGGCGTTGGCACCCCGCAGGCCCACGGCTCCTACGCCGCGGATCTCACCTACGTGAAGTCTGTCATCACGGAGCTCGTACCGCGCCTCAAAGGCGAGCACGTCATCTTTGGTAAGTCCACCGTTCCCGTGGGAACTGCGGCGGAGCTGCAGGAGATGGCGAATGAGTTGGCCCAGGAGGGCAGCCACGTGGAAATCGCGTGGAACCCAGAGTTTCTGCGCGAGGGCTATGCAGTAAAGGACACCATCGCTCCAGACCGCATCGTTTTGGGCGTGCGGGGCGGGCAGTCCCGCGGCGAGGCTGTAGCCCGTGAAGTCTATGCCAAGCCGTTGGCGCAGGATACGCCGTTTATTGTGACTGACCTGCAGACTGCCGAGCTGGTCAAGGTCTCTGCGAATGCGTTTCTGGCCACCAAGATTTCTTTCATCAACGCCGTGTCTGAGATCTGCGAGATTGCGGGCGCGGACGTCGTAAAGCTTGCCGATGCTATCGGTTACGACGAGCGCATCGGCCGTAAGTTCTTGGGCGCAGGTCTGGGCTTCGGCGGTGGCTGCCTGCCGAAGGATATTCGTGCATTCATGGCACGTGCCGGCGAGTTGGGTGCGGACCAAGCGCTGACCTTCCTGCGTGAGGTCGATGCCATCAATATGCGTCGCCGTGACCGCACCGTGGACATGGCTAAAGAGGCCTTCCAGGGTTCGCTGTTAGGCCACCGCGTGACAGTTCTGGGATGCGCTTTCAAACCGAACTCTGACGACGTTCGCGATTCGCCAGCGCTGTCCGTGGCGGGTTCTTTGTCCTTGGCTGGCGCTGCGGTTACCGTCTATGACCCAGAGGGCATGGAAAACGCCCGCAAGGTGTTTCCTACGTTGAACTACGCCGCTGACTGTGAGGAAGCTCTGCGCGAGAGCGAGCTGGTTATTCTCGCCACCGAATGGCAAGAATTCCGCCAGCTGGACCCCGCCGAAGTGGCGGAGCTGGTCACCAACAAACACATCATCGACGGCCGCAACGTCCTCGACGTTGAGGCGTGGAAGCAGGCCGGCTGGACCATCGAGGCGCTGGGCCGCAGCCTCTAGCGAACGGACAGGGCGCTATTAGTAGCGTCAGGTTCGGGACCCGCCTCACGCTGCGGGATGGTCAGCGCTGCGATGAGAGTGGTGATGGGCACTGCTAGGGTCAGTGCCATTGCACCCACGGCGGAGCGCAGGAGCTCGGTGGCTACGAGGTCGCTGGAAAGAATCTGGCCCGCCGGGCGCTGAGCTGCTGTAATCAGCATGAGCAGCGGCACTGACGCGCCGGTATATGTGAGGACGATGGTGTAGACCATGGAAGCGATATGGTCGCGGCCGACCTTCATGGCGGACTTGAACAGCTCCGCAGGGCCTGCTTCGGGGTTGAGCTCATTGAGCTCGCGGACGGTGGAGGCCTGCGCGATGGAGATATCGTTGAGGCTGCCCAGCGCGCCGATGATGAATCCGCAGAGCAGGACACCCACGATGGAAACTCCGGGCATGTAGAGCAGGAGCTTGAGGTTGTCTTCGGAGCTAAGTCCCTGCAGGCTCGTTGAGTTGATAGTGGAGCTGGCCAGGAAAGCCGCCAGCAGCAGGGCGATGAGTGCACCGCCCAAAGCAGAGGCGGACTTCCAGTTGAACCCGTGCACGAGTGGTACAACGATGAAGATGATGGCGGCGCTGGTTACCAATGCCAAGCCCAAGGGGTTTGTGCCCTCGACGAGAGCGGGAAGCAAGTAGAAGAATACGATTGCGAGCGAAATTGCCAGGCCAATGAGCGAGCGCAATCCGTGCCATGCCGCGAAAGCAATGATGACGATAGCGGCGATGATGGCCCAGAGGACGAGGTTGCCGCTGCGTTGATAATCGGCGAAGGCATAGTCTACGTCCCCGTTGGGGCCGGTGGCCTCGGAGAGCAGGATCTTGTCACCCTCCTGCAAGTCTGGGTCACCCGCGACGCCAAAGTGCACCAGCTGGGTCATCTTGCCTGCGTTGTCCCCGGAGGTGATATCGATGAGGGAGCGGGTGCAATCGCCACCTGGCTCCGCCGGAATGAGTGGTGGCTTGTCGAAGGCCTTGCCGGTCTGATCCGACTGGCAGATGGCGTGGTCGACAGTCTTGACCGTGCCCTCGGCCTGCGGGTGGTTCAGAGCGTAAGTCTGCGAGAACTCTGCGCTCGTGTGATCTACCGGAGAAGTGGTAGGGCGCAGGAAAATAGCGCCGATGATGGTTACAAGGACGGCCAGCGCAAGCCCGATAAGCAGCGCGAGACGCCACGGGTTTTGGTTCGTCGCTAAATAAAGGCGGCCTCCACTAGGAAAGGAGACCACCGGCTTGGAAGCCGTCGTGTGTTTGCCCATGCAGCTTATTGTGAACGATTGTCAGTTCAAATGGCAACTGCGCACAAAAATTGCAAACAAATACGAGGCCTTTCACTTAGAAAGGCGGCTTGAGCTACTGGCGGTAGCTGGCCAGGAAGTTGCCGAGGCGCTCGATAGCGTTTTCCAGCTGGGAAGCCCACGGCAGGGTAACCACGCGGAAGTGGTCCGGGTTTGGCCAGTTAAAACCAGTGCCCTGGACCATCAGGATCTTCTCCGAGCGCAGGATATCCAGCATCAGCTTGGAATCGTCGTGAATCTCGTAGACATTCGGATCCAAGCGTGGGAAGCAGTACAAAGCACCCATCGGCTTGGTGACGGAAACGCCCGGGATCTCGTTGAGCTTCTCGTAGGCCACGTTGCGCTGCTTGAGCAGGCGACCGCCCTCGCCCGTGAGCCCGTAGATGGACTGTCGTCCGCCGAGAGCTACCTGGATTGCGTGCTGTGCCGGAACGTTCGGGCACAGGCGGGTGCCCGCCAGTAGGTCGAGACCCTCGATGAAGCCGCGTGCATGGCTCTTCGGGCCGGTCAGAACCATCCAACCAGCGCGGTAACCAGCCACGCGATAAGCCTTGGAAAGACCGTTGAAGGTAATCGTCAGCAGATCCGGAGCGAGGGACGCGATCGAGATGTGCTTCGCGCCGTCGTAAAGAATGCGATCGTAAATCTCATCCGCCAAAATTAGCAGGTTGTACTCACGCGCTACGTCTACAATGCGCTGCAGAACCTCGCGGGAGTAGACGGCGCCCGTTGGGTTATTCGGGTTGATGACCACGATGGCCTTAGTCTTTTCTGTGACCTTCGCGCGGATATCCTCGATCGAAGGATTCCAGTCATCCTCCTCATCACACAGGTAGTGCACCGGCGTACCGCCCGCTAGGGAGGTGGCGGCAGTCCACAAAGGGTAATCGGGGGCTGGGATGAGTACCTCGTCGCCGTCGTTAAGCAGCGCCTGCGTGGTCATGGTGATGAGCTCAGAAACACCATTGCCCAAGTAGACATCGTTGACGTCGAAGTGCGGGAAATCCTCCAGCTCGTAGCGGGTGACAATCGCGCGGCGCGCCGGAATGATTCCCTTCGATGTGGAATAGCCCTGGGAAGTCGGCAGCGCTGCGATCATGTCGCGCATGATGACGTCCGGGGCATCGAAACCGAATACGGCAGGATTGCCGGTGTTCAGCTTGAGGATGCTATGGCCGTCTAGCTCCATGCGCTCCGCCTCCGCAGAGACCTCACCACGGATGTCATACGCGACGCCTTGAAGCTTGGTGGATTGGTCAAAAATGCGGTTGTTCGGTGTAGTCATGGAAAATATTCTGCCACTTACAGGCTATTAAGGTCTCAACTAGACTACTTTTTGTTCCATTGCTCAAGCTTGCGCTTGGCCAGATTCATGGCCTCGCTGGTCAGCTCACCTGCTTGGCGGCGCCTCTCCGCCCACTGCGCTTGCTCCAAAGCCTTCTGCTGGGCGCGCTCTTGGGCCGTTAGTTGCAAAAGCTCGCGGCGGTGCTGGCGCTCAATCTTGCGCGGGGAGGGCCGGTGCCAGGACTCTGGGCCGATTTTGGCGACGTAGAGCATAATCCACAGCGCTGGGATGAGGAACAGTGCGCCCACGCCGCTGAGGAGAGCAATCGTGCCGGCGGTTTCGGAAACGACGAAGCAGGTGGTGGCGGCGAAGGTTAAGGCCATCGAGCCAATCAGCGCGGTGGCCAGGCGCGGCTTTTTGCTGGACTGATAGGCACGCTCGACCTCGCCACGGGAATAGACCTTGATTTCGGTGGAAGATACGGCTGGAATATCGGCAAACAGCGGCACGAGTTCGCGGCGCGTGTTCGCGCGCATGACGTCGTCAGAGCGCTCCTCGAATTCCTCCATGCTGAGCCTGCCCTCGCCGACGGCGCGGGCGAGATCGTTGATGGCGTCGGTCTTCTCTGCGTCGGATAGGCGCATCGAATTCGCGGGATCAAAAGGGGAGGCTCCGAAGCTATGCGTCATGGTTTTACTATAGGAAAACCGGAGGACACATGCGTATGCTGCTAGCGATCATTCCTTCTCGGCGCCTTCTTGTAAAGTGCCCTCTCGGCCCTCTTGCTTGGCGTCATCGATGGCGTCGTCAAGCGCTGCTTCGGAGTCCTCTTCTTCTTTCTTGGACTCGGCGGCTTTCGCCTTGGACTGCTCGTTTTCTTCCTTGCCCTTAACGAGGCTGGACAGGAGAGGGAAGATGGCGACGGTCAGTGCGCCACCGGCGACGAAGATGGAGGAGGTCTCCTCGTCCACGATGCCGGAGCTGACTGCGATGGTCATGACAGCGACGATGATCGGTAGACCCGTTGCTGCGTAGAGGGCCACCTGGAGACGCTCGCGGGTGGTCTCGATGTCGGACCCTGTGTGGTGGATGTTCTCGCGCAGGAAAACGGGCAGGCCACGGGTGACGAGAATGAGGGCGGGGATGCCAAGCACTTTGAGCGGGTTGTTGACGATGACGTGCCAGTCGATGGACATGCCGGAGACCACGAAGAAGACCGGAATCAGCATGGAATAGAAGACAACGTCGAGGCGGTTCTCGAGCCCCTTATGGAACTCGTCGGGGATGATGCGGTTGAGGATGATGCCTGCTGCGAATGCGCCGAGGACGATGTCGAGCTCGAAGACCGAGGTGACGGCCATCAGGATGGCCAGGATGAGGATGATAAGGCGCAGGATGGTCTGGTTCGTGGAGCCAGCGCCGGAAAGGAATGCGGTCTTGAGCCACGGCACTGCGACGATGAGCGCGCGCGGCATGACAGCGACGCCGACGGCGATGACGATGAACGCCAGCAGGATGAGCATGGTGCCTAGCGTGGAGCGGGTTCCCAGCAGGAGAGCCATGGCGGTGATGGGAGCGACCTCGCCGATGGCGCCGTGAATCATGACCGAGTCGCCGACTTTGGTGCCGATGAGTTTGTCCTGCTTGAGCATCGGCGTAATCGTGCCGAGCGCGGTGGAGGTCAGTGCGATTGCCATGACGATGGCACTAGGGATGTCATGCAGCAGGAAATATGCGCCGGCCAGACATGCGACGAGACAGATAAGCCACGTGGAGAAACCGGTGATGGCTTCCTTGGACTTGAGGGTAGAGATTTCGATCTCGAAGCCGGCTAGCAGGAACAATGCGCCGACGCCTAGCTCTTTGACCATGCCGATACCGGGGTCCTCGTGGGCGAGGTCGAGCATCGAGGGGCCGATGATCATGCCGAAGATGATGAGCAGGGCCACGGCGGGCATTTTGTTCTTGAGCATGTAGGAGACCAACGGGGCCAGAAGAGCGGCGGCCATGATCCATGCAAAGGAGACGAGGGAGGGGGTGTAGTCAGCTTCCCCAGATGCGAGCACCAATGTGTCGGCGGCGCTTAACGCGTCGAAAATCATGTGAACAGCGTACGCGGCGAGTACCCCGACTGCCTATTCATCCAGCAAGTTTGGTTTATCCGTCGCTTATTTGTGGCCCACTTGTGGCTAACTTGTAATGCAAAAGGTCTTGCCCGGGCTCCGTTGTTTCGCGTTTCTCCGTCTCCCCGCAATAGCCCAGACCTGGAACCCCACACCTGGATACTCAGACCTCCAGGTCGCAGATAGTTTCATGGCTAAACTTTTTAATCGCGACCTCAAGGTCTGGTTTTCCAGGGGTGCATTTTTAAAAACGCCCTCAGAGTCCACACACTTCCGGTGCCCCAAAATACAAAAATCCGGAGCAACTCAAGGAAGTCGTTGCTCCAGATTTACGAAATTAGTCAGCGGCCGGTGGTGCTGGAGGCGCCGGCGGTGCAGGCGGAGTTGGTGGCTGCGGCGTATCCGCACTCGACTGTGGTGCTGCTGGCGGGGTAGGTGCCTTTGGCAGTGAAGTTGCGCCAGGAGCAGCCGGCGCACTTGGCGGCGCCGGTGTTGGAGCCTTCGGTGCTGGTGCTGCAGGCGCTGCCGGTGTGGATGCCTTTAGTGCCGCGGGTGCAGGCGCTGATGGCGCACTCGGTGCTGCAGGTGCAGGTGGCGGTGTGGCTCCCGACGCGGCTGGCGGTGCGGGCGGAGTTGGTGCTGGCGCTGCTGGTGCTGCAGGCGCTGCCGGCGGCACTGGTGCAGCTGGCACGGCGGGAACTGCAGGTGCAGGAGGAGCTGTTGGTGCGGATGGCGCTTGGGGAGCGCTTGGTGCAGCTGGTGCGGCGGGAGCTGCAGGAGCCGGGGGTGCGGCCGGAGCGGGAGCGGTCGGGGCAGCAGCCTTGGTGGTAGGTGCGCTGGCAGTTGCTTCGGTCGGCGCAGCGGGGTCGACGGTCGTTGCATCTGAAGACGCAGGAGACGCAGGAGCATCCGGGGAGGCCGTGGCAGCTGGCTTTTCGGACGCACGCAGACGGGTAGGCGTGCCGAGGAACGCCTTCGGCCGCGGCTCGGGGAGGGCGCCGTCGGCGTCGGCGACGGAAGCGCGGAGCATGAGGGCAACGTCGGTGACGGCAGGTGCAGCGGACGCTGCTGCAGAACCGGGGGCGTCGGCAAGCGCTTTAACGCCGCCGGTGAACATGACGTTGCAGAATGGACAACCCGTGGCAATCTCCTCCGCGCCGGTGGCGATGGCCTGCTCCGCGCGGAACTCGTTGATGCGGGTGCCTAGCTTTTCCTCCATGAACATGCGCGCGCCGCCAGCGCCACAGCAGAAGGCCTCGTCGCGGTTACGGTCCATCTCACGGAGGGAAACGCCAGTGGCTTCCAGCAGCTCACGCGGCGGATCGAAGACCTTGTTGTGGCGGCCCAAGAAGCACGGATCGTGGTAGGTAATTGGCTTGCGGTTTTCCGGGGTACGCGGGATCGGCTTGAGCAGGCCCTCACGCACTAGGCGGTTGAGCAGCTGGGTGTGGTGGAAGACGTCGAAGTGCCCATCGAAGTCTGGGTACTCGTTACGCAGCGTGTTGAAGCAGTGCGGGCAGGTGGTGATGATCTTGCGCTGGCCTTCCGGAACGCCTTCGAAAGCGTTGTTTAGGGTCTCAACGTTTTGCTGCGCCATCATCTGGAACAGGAACTCGTTGCCAGCACGGCGCGCGGGATCGCCGGTGCAGGTCTCACCAGTAGAAAGCACGCCGAACTTCACGCCCGCCGTGTGCAGCAGGTCCACCACGGCGCGGGTGGTCTTGCGGCCCTGTTCGTCGTAGGCACCGGCGCAGCCGACCCAGAACAGGTACTCCATGTCGGCAAAGTCCGTGGCGTCCTCGCCGATGATAGGCACCTCGATGCCGTCGGCGCGTGCCTCATCGATCCAGGCGCGGCGCTCAGAGTTATTGCGGCCCCACGGGTTGCCCTTGGTCTCAATGTTTTTGAACAGTCCGGTCAGCTCAGAGGGGAAGTCGGATTCCGCCAAGACCTTGAAGCGGCGCAGGTCAGCGATGTGGTCGATGTGCTCGATGTCGGTCGGGCACTGGTCCACGCAGGCGCCGCAGTTGGTGCAGGACCAGAGGACGTCGTCGTCAATGGCGTTTGCCATTGCCAGCACGTTGACGCCCTCGTGCGGGTTGTAGTTCTCGACGGCGGCATCGCGTATGTCCATCACGAACTTCTTCGGACTCAGCGGCTTCTCGGTGTTCCACGCCGGGCAAAGGTCCTGGCAGCGGCCGCACTCGGTGCACGAGGTGGTATCGAGCAGCATCTTCCAGCTGCCGGGGGCGATGTCTTCTTCGAGGTCCGGGGTCGGAAGGGAGCCGAGTGCCTTGTCGCCGCTGACGTTGCGCTGGAAGAAGATGTTGAAAAACGCCATGAAGCGGTGCCACATGACGCCCCAGGTGAAGTGGCGCGAAATCAGGAAGATGAAAATCAGGCCGGTAAGCAGCTTGAACAGCGCGAAGAAGGACACCAGCGCTGGCGAGGCGGGAAGCAGCTTGGCCAGGTGGATGGAAAGGAAATCCGCCCACGGGGAGCCGTGGCCAAACGCCGCGATTTTCGACGCCTTGACCAGCAGCATTCCAAGCCCCTCCAGGAAGACCACGGCCTCGACGATGCGGGCAGGGCCTGGCTGGGAGTTGTAGAAACGGGAGCCGCGCTCGGTGTGTCCATACTTGAGGCGAACGCCGATGAGGAAGCTAATGCCCACAACGGTGGCGATACCGAGGACCTCTTCGATGAAGTGATAGACCGACCAATGCGATAGCAGCGGCCAGCCTCGCGACGGCGCGAAGGTCTGGATATAGGCTTCAAACCAGACGAGGATGCCGAAGAGGAATCCCACCATGACTGCCCAGTGCGCCGCGTTGACGAAGGGGCGGCCCTTGAAGTGCGTGTGGCCGAATACTTCCACCACGACCCGCCACAGGCGCTTGCCTAGGTGGTCGAAACGCTGCAGCAGAGTTGGCCCGCCGGAGCGAATGAAAGCGAACATGCCCCATGCGCGGTACGCAAAGTAGCCCCACACGGGGATCGAAACGAGGATGGCTAGCCAACCGAAGACGGCTGTCATTTCACGGACTCCTTATAAAGTTGCGCGCAGATATAAACAGCCTAAACGGTGGGCGCGCAAAGATGGGAGTCGGTATTCATCGCGGTTTCGAACCGAGCCCAGCCGGCAAACGCGAGGCACAGCTTTTCGACGCACTCGCCGAAAGGCTAGTCCTCTTCGGCGAACTGCGCCTGATTAAGCCGCCAGTAGGCGCCTTCGCGGGCAAGCAGCTCGGCGTGGGTGCCTTGCTCGACGATGCGGCCTTCCTCCATGACGAGGATGAGGTCCGCATCCCGGATGGTGGAAAGACGGTGGGCGATGACGAAGGAGGTGCGGTCGGCGCGCAGCGCATTCATCGCGTGCTGGACGAGCATCTCGGTGCGGGTATCCACAGAGGAGGTGGCCTCGTCGAGGATGAGCAACGCCGGCTGGGCCAGGAAGGCGCGTGCGATGGTGATAAGTTGGCGCTCGCCAGCAGAGATAGCGCCGGCGTCTTGGTCGATGAGTGTGTCGTAGCCATCGGGCAAAGCGCGCACGAAGCGGTCCACGTAGGTGGCCTTTGCTGCTTCGATGACCTCCTCGTCGGTGGCATCTAGGCGGCCGTAGCGGATGTTTTCCATGATGGTGCCCTCAAAGAGCACAGCGTCCTGGAGCACCATGCCCACCTGCGAGCGCAGTTCGGTGCGCGACATTTCGGCGGTGTCATTGCCATCGATAGTGATGGTGCCGGAATTCAGCTCGTAGAAGCGCATGATGAGGTTGACCAGCGTGGTCTTGCCCGCGCCGGTAGGCCCGACGATGGCGGCGGTCTGGCCCGGCTCAACGCGCAGGTTGAGATCCTCGATGAGCGGCTTGTCTTCCGAGTAGGAGAAGTCCACGCCGCGGAACTCCACCAAGCCCCGCGCGCGGCCTTCGAAGTGCGAGGTCGCGGTGTCCGGGCGCTGTTCCTCAGCGTCGAGGAATTCGAAGACGCGCTCGGCGGAAGCAACACCGGATTGGATTTGCTGCATCATGCCGCCCAGCTGGCCCAGCGGCTGGTTGAACTCGCGGGAGTACTGAATGAAGGCTTGTGCGCCACCCAAGGTGAGCTGGCCGTGGGCCACGCGCAGCGCGCCCATCACGGCGATGACCACGTAGGACAGATAAGAGATGAACTGCATGACCGGCATCATCATGCCGGAGAGGAACTGCGCTTGCGATGCAGATTTATAAAGCTCCTCATTGCGCTCATCGAATTCTTCGGTCATGGCGTCCATGCGGCCATAGACCAAGGCGAGGTCGTGCCCGGAGAAGGCCTCTTCCACCTGGCCGTTGAGTTGGCCGGTGGCACGCCACTGGGTGGCGAATTGCTTCTGCGAGCGCGCGCCGATGACACCAATGACGATGCCGGTCAGCGGCAGCGAAAGCAGGGCCACCAGTGCGAGCTGCCAAGACACGGAGAACATCATGACGGTAATGCCCACCACCATGAGCAGGTCGTAGAAGACCTGCGAGACCGCTTGCTGGAGCGCGGTCTGGATATTGTCGGCGTCGTTTGTCGTGCGCGAGAGCAGGTCGCCGCGGGAGTTGGTGTCGAAGTAGTTCAGCGGCAGCGCGTTGACCTTGGCCTGGATGCGTTGGCGCAGGTCATAGACCGCGCGCATCACCAATGAGTTGAGAATATGACCCTGCCACCACTGGAAGAGCGCGGAGACCAAGTACATCGCGATGACGATGGTGATGATGCGGCCCAATTGCGTGAAGTCGATGCCCAGGCCTGGGCGCAGGTCCATGGCGGAAGCCATGTCCGCGAAGGTGTCCTTGCCTTCCGCCCGCAGGCCCTCGATGACCTGCTCCTCGCTGGTGCCCGCCGGCAGCTGCTTGGAAAGCACGCCGGCGAAGATGACGTCGGTTGCCTTGCCCATCACCTTCGGTGCGTAGACCGCGAGGAATACGCAGACGATGTTCATCAATGCGATGATGATAAGCCGCGATTTGAAGGGCATGAGCAGCCCGAACAAGCGCTTCGCGGAAGGCCAGAATGCCTTAGCCTTGCGTGGGGCGTTGCCGGACCAATCGTCCCCGGCGGTCTTGGCTTCGAGTTCGTGGAGCTCTTCTTCGGTCATGCCGTGCGCATCTTGTGCAGTGCTTGCCATTACTGCTCACCTTCTACTGGTGTGGCTTGAGAATCGACGATTTCCTTATAAGTTTCAGAGCCTTCGACCAGCTCGGCGTGGGTGCCACGGGCAACGATGCGGCCGGCTTCCATGACCAGGATTTGGTCGGCGTCCATGATGGAGGACACGCGCTGGGCGACGACCATCATCGTGGCGTCGGCAAGCAGCGGGCTCTCGTGCAGGGCCTGACGTACGTTCGCGTCGGTGACCACGTCGAGGGCAGAGAAGGAGTCGTCGAAGAGCAGCACCTTCGGTCGCGCAACGAGCATGCGCGCGATGGATAGGCGCTGGCGCTGGCCGCCGGAGACGTTCGTTCCGCCTTGGGAAATGGGCATGTCCAGGCCCTTTTCGTCCCTTTCCACGAAGTTTGCTTGGGCGATGCGCAGCGCTTCCCACAGCTCCTCGTCGGTGGCTTCAGGGCGGCCGAGGCGCAGGTTAGAAGCCACGCTTCCGCTAAACAGGTAGGGCTTTTGCGGCACGAGGGACACGCGCTTGACGATGTCCTGGCGGTTCATGCGGGAGACATCCGCGCCGTCGAGAAGCACCTGGCCCTCGGTGGGCAGATACAAACGCGGAATCAGGTGCAGCAAGGTCGACTTGCCGGAGCCGGTGGAGCCGATGATGGCGGTGGTCTGGCCGGGCCGGGCAGTGAAGGAGATGTCGTGGAGGACCGGGGCGTCGGCGCCGGCGTAGGTGAATGTGACGTCACGGAACTCGACGACGCCGTCGTTGCGCTCCGGCGTCACGTTCTTCGCAGGCTCGGCGATGGAAGGCTCGTGCTCCAGTACCTCGGTGATGCGCTTAGCGCAGATAACGGCGCGGGGCAGCATCATGGCCATGAACGTGCCCATCATGACGGCGGCGAGGATTTGCAGCAGGTATTGCAAGAACGCGGTCAGCGCGCCGACTTCCACAAGGCCCTCATCCACGCGGTGGCCACCGAACCACAGCACGGCGCCGGTAGCGACGTTGAGGATGACAGTGATGATGGGGAACATCAGGACGAAAATCTGGCCGATCTTCAAGGAAAGCTGCGTGAGATCGTGGTTGGCCTTGGTGAAGCGCTCGGTCTCGTGGGCCTCGCGGACGAAGGCGCGCACGACACGAATGCCCACGATTTGTTCGCGGAGGGTGCCGTTTAGGGAATCGAGTTTGTCCTGCATGCTGTGGAAAAGCGGCATGAGCTTGGCGATGAGCGCGGAAATCACGCCGAGGAGAACCGCCACGGCGACCCAGACCAACCAGGACAATCCGGCATCCTCGCGCACCGCCATGACGATGCCGCCGATGGACATGATGGGTGCGGCCACCATGAAGTCCAACATCATCAGGTAAACCATCTGCACCTGCTGGACGTCGTTCGTGCCGCGCGTGATGAGGGTGGGCGTGCCGTAGTGGCCCATGTCCTCGGCGGAGAAACGAGCGACGCGGCGAAAGACCTCGCTGCGCAGGTCGCGGCCGACGCCCATGGCGGTGCGGGCTCCAAACCACACGGCGGCGACGGCGGTAATGACTTGGGCGAAAGCTACGGCGAGCATGATGCCGCCGGTGTGCCAGATGTAGTCGATGTCCACCTTGACCACGCCGTTGTCGATGATGTCAGCGTTGAGCGAGGGCAGATACAAGGTGGCGGCGGTGGATAGTGCTTGGAGCACAATGACTGCAAGCACGAAGCCACCATAGGGTTTTGATCGAGAGACCAGAATGCGAACTAGCTCTACTAGACCGACCTTTACTTAAGAATTGAAATTAACTCGGTCGAGTCTAATGCGAATGTGAAGAATGTGACTAGCCGCGTGCAGGTGGTATCGGCTGAATCACGTTTGAGCGTTAAAGGCAGACTGGCGCAAGTTGCGCGCGGCGGGTGACGGTGGCCCAGTCTTCGGGCTGCTCGGTGGGCTGGCGCAGACGAGGTCCACACACATGCCGGCGCCGATGAGCCTTTCAGCTGTGGATAGCGCCGCCGGGCCATCGCCGACGATTGCGACACGCTGCATGGAAACCTCCTTGGTTTATTGTTTATAGACCGTTTTGTCTAATAATCTAGTCTGACCTGTTCAGTTATGGCAATTTTTATTCTTGCATTGCCCCAAGCTCATCGGACTATTCGCGTGTTCAGCGCGCAATGTCTCCTGCACGAATGCGCCGCCTTGCCTAAAGTGAGTCGGCATGACCCAATCGTTAAACCTGCTGGACGGCGACAAGCCCTACCGCGACCCCAGCATTAGCCCGGAAGGCACGCGCGATACCGCGCCGCTCAACCAAGATATTGCCGCGAAAAACGAGCGCCTTGTCGATGAATGGGCGGACAAGCTCTATGCAGAATCCGCCGAAAACATCATGGCGTGGGCTGCAGAGCACGCGCCGGGCCGGCTGGCAGTGACGATGTCGATGGAAAACACGGTTCTGGCGGAGCTCGCGCACCGCGCACAGCTGGACGCAGACCTGCTCTTCATCGACACTGGCTGGCACTTCCCGGAGACGTTGGCTGTGGCCAACGAGGTTGAGGAGCGCTATGCGGACCTCCCCCTAGTCCGCGTGAAACCGCTGCTGAGCCCGGAGGAACAGGACGAAATCTATGGTCCGAGGTTATATGCACGTGATACCAGCGCATATAACCGTATGCGCAAAGTGGAACCGCTGAACATGGCGATGGACCCATACGTTGGTTGGGTGACCGGTCTGCGCCGCGCGGATTCTGAACACCGCGCCACGGCCCCAGCGCTGAGCCTGGACCAGCACGGAAGGTTAAAGATTTCGCCGATGATTACCTGGGATTTGGCAGATACGGATTGCTATATCGCGGACAATGATCTGATTATCCATCCCTTGACGCTGAAAGGCTATCGCTCTATCGGCTGTGCGCCTTTGACCTTCCCGGTGGGTAAGGGCGAGGACGCTCGTTCCGGCAGGATTTTTGGAGACGGCAAGACAGAATGCGGGTTGCACGAATGACACAGAAGAACACACTTTCGCCCCACTTAAAGGACTTGGAAAATGAGTCCATCCACATCCTGCGCGAGGTAGCGGGCCAGTTCGATAAGGTCGGCCTGCTTTTCTCCGGCGGCAAGGATTCCGTGGTGGTCTTCGAATTGGCGCGCCGTGCCTTTGCACCAGCGGTGGTGCCTTTCGAGCTTGTGCACGTTGATACCGGGCATAACTTCCCGGAGGTCATCGAATTCCGTGACCGCTTGGTTGCTGAGACCGGTGCGCGCCTGCACGTGGCTAAGGTGCAAGATTGGATTGACCGCGGCGAGCTGCAGGAACGCCCTGATGGTACACGCAATCCGCTGCAGTCGGTGCCGCTGGTTGAAACCATCGCGCAGCGCCAGTACGACGCCGTGCTGGGCGGCGCCCGCCGCGACGAGGAGCGGGCGCGTGCGAAGGAACGCATCTTCTCCATCCGCGATTCCTTTGGCGGCTGGGATCCGCGCCGCCAGCGCCCAGAGCTGTGGGATCTCTACAACGGCGGCAAGATGGCCGGTGAGAACGTGCGCGTTTTCCCAATCTCCAACTGGACCGAGTCTGATATCTGGGAGTACATCGGCGCGCGCGAGCTGCAGCTTCCTTCCATCTATTACTCCCACGAACGCGAGCTGTTCAATCGCAATGGCATGTGGCTGTGCCCGGGCGAGTGGGGTGGCCCGCGCGAGGGCGAGGAGCTTAAAAAGAAGACCGTGCGCTATCGCACCGTGGGCGATATGTCCTGCACTGGCGCCGTTGAATCCACGGCCTCGACCCCGGAGGAAATCCTGGCGGAGATTTCCGTTTCCACCCTGTCCGAGCGCGGCGCGACCCGCGCGGATGACAAACTTTCTGAATCCGCCATGGAAGACCGCAAGAAGGAAGGCTACTTCTGATGACTAATTCTTCACTCGTCGAACGCCTCACCACCCGCGAGACGCTGCGCCTGTGCACTGCAGGTTCTGTGGACGACGGTAAGTCCACCTTCGTTGGCCGCCTTCTTTATGACACCAAGTCTGTGCTGGCGGACCAGGTAGAATCCATGGAACGCTCCTCGGCGGACCGCGGTTTCGACGGCATGGATTTGAGCTTGCTTGTCGACGGCCTGCGTGCCGAGCGCGAGCAGGGCATCACGATCGATGTGGCCTACCGCTACTTTGCGACGGACAAGCGCACCTTCATCTTGGCGGATACCCCGGGCCATGTGCAGTACACGCGCAACACGGTCACCGGCATGTCCACCTCCCAGGCGGTGGTGCTGCTTATCGATGCCCGACACGGCGTCGTCGAGCAGACGCGTCGCCACCTGAACGTGGCTGCGCTGCTGGGCGTGCGCCACGTGATTTTTGCAGTCAACAAGATTGACCTGGTGGATTATGATGAAGCGACGTTCCGCGCGATTGAGGCGGAGTTTGGTGAGATTGCACGTCGCCTGGGAATTACAGATTCCACGGTCATCCCGATTTCCGCGCTGAAGGGCGATAACGTCGTGGAGAAATCCGCGTCGATGCAGTGGTACACCGGCCCGACGGTGCTGGAAACCCTTGAGACCATCCCGGTGGCCGGTGGCCGCGCGGAGGAGCTGGATTTCCGTTTCCCCATTCAGCACGTGATTCGCGAGCATGCCTCGGACTACCGCGGCTACGCGGGACGCATCAAGGCGGGCACGGTTGCGGTCGGTGACGAGGTGACCGCGCCGCATGGTCGGACGACAACGGTCACACACATCGACACCACCGACGGCGAACTTGGCCCCGACGAGCGCGCGACTGCTGGTGATTCGGTGGTGCTGCGTTTGGCCGATGAAATTGACCTAACTCGTGGTGACCTGCTGGCGGGCAGCGCCCGCCCGGCCGATGTCCGTGAGTTTGCTGCGACTGCGGTGGTGCTCACAGAAAAGGACATCACGCCGGGGCAGATGCTCAAGCTGCGCTATGGAACCTCGCTGGTCAAGGCCCGCGTGGCATCGGTAGACCGCATCCTGGACTTGGATGGTGTGGCTGACGATGAGGCGCCGGAGAAGGCGAGCCTCAACGATATCGCGTACATCACCGTGCAAACGCAGGCTGAGCTGCCTGTTGAGGACTACGCGGCGCGCGGCGCGGTGGGTAACTTCTTGCTCATCGACCAGGCCAATGGCAACACTCTGGCCGCGGGCTTCGTGGGCAAGCGCCTGCGCGGCTAAGGCTTCACCGGTGTAACGGTAGAATTCTTTAATGTGATTGATTACAGCGCCCGCATTCTGTTTGTTGCTGCCGTCGATAAAGAAGCAGCCGCTCTTCCGGAAGGCACGCCTTTACTCGTTACGGGAATTGGTACTCTGCCTGCGGCAATTTCGCTTACTGAGTACCTCACCGTCGCGCGTGAGGAGGGTACTTTGCCGGAGCGCGTGGTCAACATCGGCACAGTGGGCGCGCTGCGCGATGGGCTGGATGGGGTCTATGAGGTTGACCGCGTGGTCAAACACGACTTCCAGCTCAAAGTGTTAAGCGATATCTCCCGTTACCTGCTGCCTGCGGTAATTGAGCTTCCCACGAGCGGCAAGTTCCCGGTTCAGGGCCTGGCCACTGGTGACACGTTTGTTTCCGACACCGCTACTCGTGACCGCTTGGCTGTCGACTCTGGACTTTGTGACATGGAGGGCTACGCCATCGCCGCAGTGTGTCAGCGTTTTGGCGTACCAGTCACCCTGTTGAAGCAAGTATCTGACCCAGCCAACGAGTCCTCCGTTGGCGCCTGGGATGATGCGCTTCCCCGAGCTGCACATGAGTTAGCTGATGCTGTGCGGGAATTGGGCTTTCTACCGCGCTCCTAGCTCGGCGGAATTGGGGCCGGTGCAATTTGGTCCGGCCTTAGATGGTCCGGCCTTAGATGGTCCGGCCCCAAATGGTGAGGAACAAATGGTGAGGTCACGCAACATGCGCCCCAGCAGGTAACTGTAGCCGCAGGAGTTGTGGGGCGACCTCACCATTTGGAGAGCGGGGCCGCGAAGAGGACTAAGCGGAAGCCTTCGGCGCAATCATGTTGTAGAGCTCGCGGACCTTGGCGCGTGGGGAATCCGGGTCGAGTTTCTCCACGGATCGGGCGGCGTCGAGCTCTGGGCTGCTGCCGGAAGCATCGATGTGGGCTTCGGAGTCTTCCTTCTGCTTCTGCAGGCGGGCCTTGCGCTTCGGCTTCGGGGCACCGGTGACAATCTCCGCCTCGTTCGGGTCAACTTCACCAGCGCGAATGGCGGTAACCAGCGCCTGGTAACGGAAGGTGACGCCAATGGTCGCCGCCACCGGCACCGCGAGGAATGCGCCGATAATGCCAGCCAGCGCAGAGCCCACCGTGACAGACAGAAGGATGACCGCAGCGTGCAGGCCCATAGCCTTGGACTGCAGGATCGGCTGTAGGACATTGCCCTCAATCTGCTGGACTGCAACGACCACGAGCAGGGCAAGCAGTGCGGTTGTCAGGCCGTGGGAAACCAGGGCCACGATAACGGCGAGGGCACCGGCGGTAATCGCACCGACCAGCGGAATGAAGCTCGCGAAGAAAGTCACGACACCGATGACGAATGCCAGCGGTACCTGCAGGACCATGAGGCCGAGGCCGATGAGAACGGCATCGACAAGCGCGACGGTGGCCTGGGCCTGGATGTAGCCCGAGAGAGTCTTCCAAATGCGGTTGCACAGCTCAGTCAAGTGCCAACCGGCTGGGAATCCGGTGTACTTGCGCATCCACGGTAGGAACTTCTCGCCTTCCTTAATAAAGAAGAAGGTCAAGAAGAGCATGATGACGATGGTCACCACGATGGAGCTGACCGTGGAGAAGCCGCTCATGACGCCGGTGGCGATGTGGGAGGCCTGGCCCTTAACCGCGTTGGTTACATCATCGATGAGTTGCTGAACCTTGGTCTCATCAATATCGACAGGGAGCTTCTCGCCGAGCTTGATGAGCTCATCGATGCCGCCTTGGGCCTGGTGGATTAAGTCCTGGCTCTGGTTTTTCACGGTCGGCGCCATTGCGGCGAAGATGCCGGTGACGATGGCGAAGAAGCCCAGCAGAGTCGTGGCAGCGGCCAGCGCGCCGGGGAAGCGCAGCTTCGTGCGCATCCATGCGGTCACAGGGTAGAGGACCGTGGCGACCAAGATGGCCAGGATGACTGGCAGGAGGCCGGTCCATAGGAACTTCAGCAGGTAACCAGCAATGGCCGCAGCCGCGATGATGAGGATAAATCGACCAGAGGCCTTTGCCAGCGTGCGGAAATCTTTTGCTAAGACCTCCGTCTTCAGATCCTCACGAATCGGCTTCGGCGCATCGGAGCCCACGCTCTCGGCGTCATTGCTGACGAGTGGCTGCGGTAGCCGGTGCTCGGCATTCTCGGCGCCCTGTGGGACTGCCACGGAGTCTTTGGCAGATGAGGCAGATGTATCTTTGGAATTCACCTGACCTATCTTGCCATATGAATACATCTGCCCGTCTCCTAAAAGTGCAGGAGACGGGCGATTGCTACGCAGCCACGGTTGGCTGCTGGTAGCGGCTGGGCGCCGGGTTAGCGCTCGATGCCGGCGACGGAGCGGATGATGCCGAAGCGGTGCATGGTCACCGATACGGCCTGTTCCAGCAGGTAAGGCAGCAGCTCACGACGGCCGTCGGCCAGAACTGGCTGGTCAAGAATGACGGAGTTGGACTCCACGGCTGCCTCGCGAGCGGTGTCCGCGACGGCGCCGAGCGTGCGTACACGGGCAGACTCGGCGCGGGAGAGCTCGGATGCGAAGGCGGCATCGGAAAGCTGGCGCACCTCGATGCCCAGCACCGCGAGCTGCTCTGCGACGGCCGGGGTAGCGGAGAACTCCACCTTGGTTCCGGTGACTGCGGCGGCGAGTGCCTGGCGGATGACGTCGCGCAGTGCGAAGCCTTCGCCGATGCGCACGCGCAGCTTGTCTAGCAGCGGCACGTAGCGGAAGATGTTCGCCTCCGAAATCAGGCCGGTGCGGTCATGGTCGCGGCCGAATTCTTCCATCCAGGCCAGCTGGTCGAGCTCGGCGGCGCGCCAGAGCCATTCGACGTCGGCGTCGGAAAGCGCGGCGCGGCTTGCCAGGTTACGCAGCTCGTTGGCCACCGCCGTTGGGACGTCGACCTCGCGTGGGCGCAGCTCGCCGTCTGCCCAGGAGCCCATCTGCGGCACGTAGTTCGGGCCGCCTGCCTTGGCGCCTGGGCCCATGACGGACTTCTTCCAGCCTCCGAAGGACTGACGCTGGACAATGGCGCCGGTGATGCCGCGGTTGACGTAGGCGTTGCCGACCTCGACGTTGTCGATCCAGTACTGGATCTCATCGTCGTCGAGGGAGTGGATGCCGCCGGTCAGACCGTAGCCGGTGGAGTTCTGCCACTCGATGGCTTGCTCGAGGGTTTCGGCGTGCATGATGCCGAGCACTGGGCCGAAGCACTCGTTGAGGTGGAACCAGGAGCCCGGCTTCACACCATCGCGGATGCCTGGGGACCACAGGGTGCCTTCCTCATTGAGCTTTTCCGGCTTGAGCAGCCAGCTCTCGCCTGGCTCCAGCTGGGTAAGGCCGCGCAGCAGCTTCTCGCTTGGTGCCTCGGCCAGGCCGTTCATGGTGGTGGTGATGTCATAGCCTGGGCCTACCTTGAGGGTGCGCACGGCGTCGAGAAGCTGGTCGCGCAGGCGCTCGGAAGTGCCGGCGGCGCCGACGAAGATGACCAGGGAGGAAGCAGAGCACTTCTGACCAGAGTGGCCGAATGCGGAGAGATAAAGATCCGCAATAGCCAGGTCAGGGTCCGCAGCCGGGGTGATGATGAGCGCGTTTTTGCCGGAGGTCTCCGCCATCAGGTTCATCTCTGGACGCCAGGAGCGGAAGAGCTTGCCGGTATCGGATGCGCCGGTCAGGATGACAGCATCGACATCCGCGTGGGAGATGAGAGCCTTGCCTGCTTCGCCCTCATCGGTGAGCACGAGCTGGACGAGGTCGCGGTCGAGGCCGTGCTCCTCCAACGCGGCGTGTACGCACTCGACTGCCACCTTGGCACAGTGGACAACCTGTGGCGCCGGCTTGATGATGACGGCGGAACCCGCAGCTAGGGCGGAGAGCATGCCGCCTACCGGAATAGCGATAGGGAAGTTCCACGGTGGGGTGACCACGGTGACGCGGTTCGGGGTGAACTTAGAGCGTGCCTCATCGAGCAGGCGAGCAGAGTGTGCGTAGTAGACGGCGAAGTCGATGGCCTCAGAGATTTCTGGGTCGGTCTGCGTGATGGTCTTGTTGGCCTCGTAGGCTGCGACGTTGATGAGACGGGAGCGGGTAGCCGCCAGCTTGTCTGCCACGGTCTCGAGGACGGCAGCGCGCTCTGCGCCGGGCTTGGCGCCCCACGCGTCGGCAAGCGAAGAGGCGGTGGCAACTGCCGCGTTCACGGCCTCCGGATCGGTGACCTCGTCGATGCCGTGGTGGCCTGGGTCCTGGCTCAGCAGCTTATGCGCCCACTCGCGGTTGGCTTCCAGGGCTGGGTCGGTGTCCGGCTCGTTGGTGAAGCGGCCACCGCGTGGGGCCTGGCGGCCTTCACCCGCAGCCTCTTCTTCGATGCGGTTCTGGGTGCGCTCTGGGCCGGCGAAGGTCTCCCAGCGGTTTTCTACTGCCGCGCGGAAGTGAGCTTCCTGCTGCTCAATCGGGGTGCCGGCACGCTTGTTGCCACGGGAATCGCGCTCCGGTTCATCCGGCGCGAACAGCGCGTAGAGGAAGTTCTGGCTGGCGGAGTTCTCCTCCAAGCGGCGGACTAGGTAAGACACGGCAACGTCGAAGTCCTCCGCGTGGACGACCGGGGTGTAGAGGATCTGGCGGCCCTCGTAGACCTCGCGGACTGCAGCCTGTTGTGCCGGGGACATGCCCTGCAGCATCTCGGAGTCGAGCATGTGCAGCACGCCGCGGGCGTTGCCGAGCTCGTAGCCCAAAGCGGCGGTGAACAGGTTGTGGGTAGCAACGCCGATACGCACGGAGTCGGCGAACTCCGGGCGCACGATGTAATCCAGCAGGCGGTAGTAGTTCGCATCCACGTCTGCCTTGTCGGTGTAGGTAGCAACCGGCCAGCCATGGACCTCACCCTGGACGTGCTCCATGGACAGGTTCGCGCCCTTCACGATGCGGACCTTGACCTTGGCGCCGCCGGTTGCCACGCGCTCCTTGGCAAACTCCGCTACTTCCTGCAGGGCCTCGAAGGTATCTGGCAGGTAAGCCTGCAAGACGATGCCAGCTTCTAGGTTCTTGAATTCCGGCTCGGAGAGCAGCTCCTTGAACAGGCGGATGGTCAGGTGAAGGTCGTGGTACTCCTCCATATCCAGGTTGATGAATACGTTAGGAGAGCGCTTGACGGCCTCTTCATACAGTGGGCGCAAGCGCTCCTTCAGGCGCTCGACGGAACCATCGATGTCCCATGGGTTGAGCTGGGCCACCATGGAAGAAGCCTTGACGGAAACGTAGGTGACCTTTGGGTTCTTGATCAGGTCGAGCGTGCGCTTTGCACGGGAGCGGGCCTCGTCCTCGCCCAGAACTGCCTCGCCCAGCAGGTTGAGGTTGAGGTGCTCACCGGATTCGGCTGCCTTATCCAGCATCTTGTCCAAGGACTCGGACTCAGCGTCCAAAACGAGGTGGCCTACCATCTGGCGCATGCGCAGGCGTGCCAGCGGCATGACCAGGTTCGGCAAAATGGGGCCAAAGAAACCACCCATGCCAACCAGGGTGCCGTTGATAAGGCCTAGGAAGGCTGGGTCGAATCGCTGGGTGATCTTCTTCAGTGCGTTGGCTGCGACCTTATCGTCTTCCGGGCGCATGACTCGGTCGACGAAGTCCATGGTGAATGCGACGCCTTCAGAGTCGCGGAGCAGCTGGGCCAGCTGCTCGGTTCCCTTATCCTGTTCGCCTTCGCTGGCACGCAGCCAGGAATGGGCGCGGGTAACGGCCGCGTCGACGCAGGCCTCGACGTCGCCGGATTCAGGAAGGCGGGTGTGTGCAGAAGTTGTCATAAGCAGTGTGTACCTCAGGTGAATACCTGGCGCTTCCACGCGCTTTTAAATAGATGGGTGCCTTTTAAAGACAGGTATGCAAAAGCTATCTGCGCGCGGAAAGCGTCCAGAGCCGGTTTGATTACTTAATTTCAAGAAGTTGAAAGTGCGGTCTCTAGCGCAGCGTCTGCGCGCAATGCACCGGTGGGCGGTCACCCTGGCGACGGGTACGAGAATGATTCGAATTCATCGCAACCGTCCTTTCCAAATGTTTCCGCACCAATTGCCCTTCCGCTCCGCCAGCGCCTGCCAGCGCCTTTAAAATCCCCGCCGGTAACTGCGAAAATTTGCGCATTCGGGCAGGCGAGAACTTAAGAGGAAAGGGAGTGTGAAGGAGTCAGCTTAGTGAGCTGGATTAAATAAAGTGCGAACCTGTGATCGGTATCGCTAATCGAAAATTAGCGGTCGAAAGGCAGGTTGGTCAAGAGGAGGGGAGTAAGGGGGTAGAGAAATCTTTTCCACCTATAGTCCAAATAGATTTTGGGCCGTTCAACTGGGGGAATATAGAAAATTTCAAAAAAGTTGAGCGAAGTGGGAACAACTTTGGGTTAAGCGCGGTTGAAGAGGTTGAGTGGATCGCGCTCAGGTTCTTGTAGCAAACACCGAAACTTCTGTTAGAGTGGCGCAAGAGCCAACGAGAAGTTGAGCCACCTGAAATCAACTTAAAGCTAAAAACAGTCTTCTAAGACAAGCAAGGAGAAAATTCATGGGACGCGCAGTAGGCATTGACCTCGGTACCACCAACTCGGTTGTTTCCGTTCTGGAAGGTGGCGAGGCTACCGTCATCGCTAACTCTGAGGGTGCACGTACCACCCCATCCGTCGTTGCTTTTGCAAAGAACGGCGAAATCCTGGTCGGCCAGTCCGCCAAGAACCAGGCTGTCACCAACGTTGACCGCACTATCCGCTCCGTCAAGCGCCACATTGGTACTGACTGGACCATCGACATCGATGACAAGAAGTACACCCCGCAGGAGATCTCCGCTCGTACCTTGATGAAGCTCAAGCGCGACGCAGAGGCATACCTCGGCGAGGATGTCACCGACGCAGTTATTACTGTCCCGGCATACTTCGAGGACTCCCAGCGTCAGGCCACCAAGGAAGCCGGTCAGATTGCAGGCCTGAACGTCCTGCGTATCGTCAACGAGCCAACTGCGGCTGCATTGGCATACGGCCTGGAAAAGGGCGAGCAGGAGCAGACCATCCTGGTCTTCGACCTGGGCGGCGGCACCTTCGACGTTTCCCTGTTGGAAATCGGCGACGGCGTCGTTGAGGTTATGGCAACCGCTGGTGACAACCAGCTCGGTGGCGATGACTGGGATCAGCGCATCGTTGACTGGCTCGTTGAGAAGTTCAAGTCCGCTAACGGCATCGACCTGACCAAGGACAAGATGGCCCTGCAGCGTCTGCGCGAGGCCGCTGAGAAGGCAAAGATTGAGCTGTCTTCCTCCCAGTCCGCAAACATCAACCTGCCGTACATCACCGTTGACTCCGAGAAGAACCCGCTCTTCCTGGATGAGACCCTGTCCCGTACCGAGTTCCAGAAGATCACCCAGGATCTGCTGGACCGCACCAAGGCTCCGTTCAACCAGGTCATCAAGGATGCAGGCCTGTCCCTGTCCGAGGTTGACCACGTCGTTCTCGTCGGCGGTTCCACCCGTATGCCGGCTGTTTCCGAGCTGGTCAAGGAACTGACCGGCCGCGAGCCAAACAAGGGCGTTAACCCGGACGAGGTCGTTGCAGTGGGCGCTGCTCTGCAGGCAGGCGTTCTGCGCGGCGAGGTCAAGGACGTGCTGCTTCTCGACGTCACCCCACTGTCCCTCGGCATCGAGACCAAGGGCGGCGTGATGACCAAGCTCATCGAGCGCAACACCACTATTCCGACCAAGAAGTCCGAGACCTTCACCACCGCGGAAGACAACCAGCCTTCCGTTCAGATCCAGGTCTTCCAGGGTGAGCGCGAGATGGCTTCCGCTAACAAGCTGCTCGGCTCCTTCGAGCTCGGTGGCATCGCTCCGGCACCGCGTGGCGTCCCACAGATCGAGGTCACCTTCGACATCGACGCCAACGGCATCGTCTCCGTTTCCGCTAAGGACAAGGGCACCGGCAAGGAAAACACCATCAAGATTCAGGATGGTTCCGGCCTGTCCCAGGAAGAGATCGACCGCATGGTCAAGGACGCTGAGGCACACGCCGAAGAGGATAAGAAGCGCCGCGAGGAGCAGGAGCTGCGTAACCAGGCAGAGTCCACCTCCTACCAGACCCGCAAGTTCCTGGATGAGAACTCCGACAAGGTTTCCGAGGACGTTAAGACCCAGGTCACCGAGGCTGCCGACGCCGTCGATGAGGCTCTGAAGGGCGATGACATCGAGGCCATCAAGTCCGCAGTTGAGAAGCTGGGCACCGTCTCCCAGGAGATGGGCAAGCAGATCTACGAGGCACAGGCCGCTGAGGCCGGTGCTGAGGGCGCCGCAGCTGGTGCCGAGTCCGACCCAAACGTTGTTGACGCAGAGGTAGTCGACGAAGACGAGACCAAGGATGGCGACAAGTAATGACTCAGAACAGCGGAATGCCGCAAAACCCAGGCGACCCGGACAACACTGATCCAGAGGTAACCTCGGCGGACCGCGCTGAGGCAGCTGCCGCGGAAGCACAAGAGGCTCAGGCTGCACAGGACGCGCAGGCTGACTCCGCCGAAGAGGCAGAACTTGATCCAACTTTGGATGCGGATATGGAAGCCGCGCTTGCCGACGTCTCCGCAGAAGACGCAGCCGACCAGGCTGAGGCAGCAGCCGACGCTGCCGCTGACCAGGGCAACTCCCTAGAGGCGCAGCTGGCTGAGCGCACCGAGGATCTGCAGCGTCTGAATGCGGAGTACACCAACTACCGCCGCCGCACCGAGCGCGAGCGCCAGGCTGTCATCGAGGCTTCCAAGGCCAAAGTCCTGGCAGAATTCCTGCCTATCCTTGATGACCTAGAGCTCGCACGTCAGCACGGCGACCTCGAGGAGGGCCCACTGAAGGCTATCTCCGACAAGCTCTCCGGCGTGCTGGAGAAGAACCAGCTGCAGCCATTCGGCGAAGAAGGCGACGCCTTCGACCCGGAAATCCATGAGGCTGTGCAGGATCTCTCTAGTGGTGGCGAGCAGGCAGTCGGTACCGTTCTACGCCGTGGCTACAAGGTAGGCGAGAAGCTGGTGCGCACCGCGATGGTAATCATCGCGGATGCACCGGACGCCTCCACGGAGGCCGGCGAGGGCAGTGCTGAATCTGCCGGTTCGGAATCTGCTTCCGAATAGTGCGAGGTGGCGTCAGGGCTTAAACAAACAAATGCCTTGGCGCCATTTCACTGTTTAGTGAACTTAGAACAAATCTTATTTAGTTATATTTTGTCCCCAATAGCCGCCAAAGCTGGCGGTTTCAAGGAAGGAGGGGATGCCCAGTGAGCGCCAAACCCGAATGGGCAGACAAGGATTATTATGCGGATCTGGGGGTCTCCTCGTCCGCTACGCCAGAAGAAATCAAGCGCAGCTACCGCAAGCTAGCGCGCGAAAACCACCCCGATACCAACCCGGATAACCCCGCGGCAGCCGATAAGTTTAAGCGCGCTGCCGAAGCCTATGATGTGCTTTCCGACGCCACGATGCGTAAGGAATACGACCAGTTCAAGGCCATGCTGCGCAACGGCGGTGGGTTTGGACGGATGGGAGGCGCCGGGTTCCCCGGCGGGTTTCGATCTTCGCACATGGGCCAAGGATCTGCGGAAGAATTCGACCTCTCCGACCTCTTCGGAGGAAGAACGCCTGGAGGAGCGGCTCAAGGCGGCGGTTTTGGGGATATCTTCGGTAGCGTTTTCAACCGCGGCGGTAGTGCTGGCCACACAGCTCGGCCGTCGCGGGGGGCCGACGTCGAAACGGAAATAACCCTCGAATTCCGGGAGGCTGCCACCGGCACCACTATCCCGCTGCAGCTAACTGGCGACGCCCCCTGCACCACGTGCCATGGCTCCGGTTCCAAGTCAGGTAAGACGAGCTCCTGCAAGAACTGTAAAGGCACTGGCTTTACCTCTGAGAACCGCGGAACCTTCGGCTTCTCCGCGCCGTGCACTGAGTGTGGCGGCACCGGTCAGAAGATTGAGGATCCATGCGCGGACTGCAATGGTTCCGGCACCGTGCACCGCACGCGCTCTATCACCGTGCGTATTCCGGCAGGCGTCATCGACGGCCAGAAAGTGCGCTTGGCCGGTCAGGGCGAGGCAGGCCCCAATGGCACGCCAGCGGGCGATCTCTTCGTCGCGGTGAAGGTAAAGCCGGACAAGATTTTCACCCGTGAGGGCGACGATTTGCATGTTACGGTGCCGGTTTCCTTCGCGGAATTGGCGTTGGGTGACACCATTACTGTGCCAACCCTGGATTCGCCGGTTCGCGTGAAAGTGCCGGCGGGCACCCCCGATGGCCGTACGCTGCGCGTGCGCAATCGCGGCATCGAGAAGCGCGGCGGCAAGGCCGGCGACCTTCTGGTTACCGTCCAGGTCACCGTCCCGACCCACCTTGATGGCGCCGCCACGAGTGCGCTGCGCACCTACGCGCAGGCGGAGCGCGACTCCGGTTTCGACCCGCGCGCGGGCTGGGAAGGCAACGTCGCCCATGGAAGCGCCGCAGGTAGCGCATAAAAGGAAGGTGCAACGATGAGCAAGGAAAATCAGGCAGGGGCCAACGCGGTCTATGTCATCTCCGTTGCCGCTGAGCTGTCCGGAATGCACGCGCAGACCCTGCGCACCTACGATCGCATCGGCTTGGTCTCGCCCGCCCGTACTCAGGGCGGCGGGCGCCGCTACTCCGACCGTGACATCGAGTTGCTGCGCAAGATCCAGACTTTGTCGCACGACGAGGGCGTTAACCTCGCTGGAATCAAGTCCATCATTGAGCTGACCGAGGAGCGCGACCAGCTAGAGGCCGAGCGCGATGCATTGCTCGCTGAGGTTCAGCAGCTGCGCGAACGGGTTGGTGAACGCCAGCCGCGCGGCGAGCTCGTGCACGTGCCGCGCTCGACGTCAGTGGTCATGTGGACCCCACGCCGCAGCCGCCGGCGCGTCGAAGCCGGCCACGAAGGCTAGCTTTTAGCCTCCACAATCTTTCCGAGACCCCGCAGAAATGCGGGGTCTTTGAAGTATGAGATGTGGTCTCCTGGCAGGCGGTTTGCGCCTGGTAGTGGGGAAGCCCCAAAGTTGGGAGTGCTCGGATCCGGGCCGTGAATGCCACCGCGCGGGCCGGTAACCACGCCGATGGGATCGTGCGCATTCGTTGCGGCCCAGCTGCGTGCCTGAATGTCATCGGCGCTTTCGGCGGTGGTGCCAGGGCTGCCCACGAAGACCACGTCTTCGGCCACGCCGGGCGCCTTCGCGGCTTTTCCTGCCACGACGGAACCATAGGAATAACCCACCACTATCCGCTGTGAGCGGGAAAAGCGTTTGCCTAATGAGCGTTGAAAGCGGCGTAGGTCCTGCGCGCCACGTGCCGCCGGGGAATCGTGGCCTGCCTGTGCGAGGCTGTCTGGTGCGCGGTAGCCAATCCAGGCCACCGCGGGACCGCCCGTTGCACGCGCTACTGCCCGCGCGCGATCGATACTGCTTTGCCAGCCGGACGGATCCGAAGAATGCACCCCGGAGACCACCGTGGAAACGCTCGCCGCGGAAGTGCCCAGCTGGCCGGGATCGACCAGTGCTGCAACGCGACCGGGCCCGGCTTCAAGCAGCTGCACGTCCGGATTGCTCTCCGCTAGCGCGACGGCCTCTGGCGGGGCGGTGCTCATAAGCATCTGGTGGATGGCCTCGATGGGTAGCTCCTCGTAATCCTCCAGATAGCCGCCGCCGGTGGGCAGCTCTGGCGTGCACAGCGCATCTATTTCTCGGGCGCATGCCCAATCCAGGCCGTCGCCCAAAGCATCGAGCGCATTCAGCATCGCGCCTATCTGGCTGCTCCACGGTTCTATCTCATCCATCCGTGCTAGCAGGCGGGTGGCCTCGGCGCGCAATTGTTCGACCCGAGCCAGGATGGGCGCATAGGCGCGAAGAGTCTCTGCCGCAGCCTCCATGCTCTGAGCGGGTAGTTCGAGTTGTTCCGTGGTGTTTGTCAGCTGGGCGCGCGCGGCGTCGGCAAAAGCGCCAATTATTTCTAGGTCATGCCAACTATTGTGTAGTCCTTGTTTGAAAACGTGCAGGTTAGCAGCGCCAGACTGCATTTCTTGAGAGGCTAAATAAAGGCTTAGCGCGCGTCTCACGGCAGCCCTCCGTCCAGCTTGTTGGCTAGGGAGGCATCGATTTTTCTGCTGTGCCTGATGAACTCATCGAGGTCTTGGAGCATGGCGTCGTGTTGCTTAGCGTTAGCGGCAAGCTGACCGTCCCAGTGTTTTGCCACGCGCGCTAGGGCGCTGGCCGTGCGCGGATACTCGGGCGGCGGCGGGGTAGTGAAGCGGTGCCTTTGGCCCATGTGGGAGCGGATGGTGTTGCGTGCGTTGTCAGCGATGTAGAAATCCATACCTCAAGCTTTGTGGGCCAAGTTCAGTAATTTCTAGACCCAATTTCTGATTAGGGCGAAATCTGTGGATAACTCATCGCGACTCGGCTAGTTTGGGGTGTCATGTTGGTAGCAGCAGTGCAAATTTTGACCGGCGGTAACCTCGAGGAGAACCTTGAGCTGGCCGTGGAGAAGATCCGTGAGGCCGCTGAGAATGGTGCGCAACTGATCGTGTTGCCTGAGGCCACGTCCCAGGCCTTCGGGGCTGGCCGCTTAGACGAGCAGGCCCAGGGCCTTGATGGTTCCTTCGTCACCACCATCCGTGCGGTAGCGCAGCAGCTGGGGGTCACCGTCGTGCTTGGCATGTTCAGCCCAGCGGACACCGTTGAGCGTGATGGCAAGACCATCAACCGCGTGAGCAACACCGCGCTCATCGCGGGCCCGGACGTTCTTGGCGGTTACGACAAAATCCACACTTATGACGCCTTCAATTACAAGGAATCCGATACCGTGCGCGCGGGTGAGGCGCTCGTGGCTTTCGACGTCGCGGGCATTACCGTTGGCGTGGCCACCTGTTATGACATCCGCTTCCCAGAGCAGTTCAAGGAGCTGGCTCGCCAGGGCGCGCAGGTAATCGTCGTTCCTACTAGCTGGGCTGACGGTCCCGGCAAGCTGGAGCAGTGGCGTCTGCTCACCGCGGCGCGTGCTCTAGACTCCACCTCTTATATCGTGGCTGCGGGCCAAGCCCGTCCAGGCGGCGCGGAGATGGCTGGCCAAGACTCTGGTCCCACCGGCATTGGCCATTCAGTAGTTGTAGCCCCCGATGGCACCCGCGTAGTCGAGGCCGGCTACGAGCCGGAGATCATCTACGCCGAGATCGACTCCGACCTCGTTGCCCTGACCCGCAAAGCGCTGCCGGTCCTCGAGGCTTAAGTTTGCGTCCACTCCGACTTCTTCCAGGCCGCCCACGCATCCCAGTCCTCCCAGCCGTCTAGGTCTGCGGCGGATGCGGCCCACTCGTGGCCGCGCTGCCAGGATTGGGCGTGGATATTGCCAGCTGGGATGCCGGCTGCTAGGAGGGATTCGCGTGCCACCTCGACTCGGTCGGCGGGGCCTACCAAGATGAAGCGCTTGTCCTTGGCTCCGTCCTTCTCGTGGTCCTTCTCGTGGCGTAGCACCACGGCGATTGGGTCTTGGGACTCGCCGGCGGTTTCGGATGCGAAGCCCTCTGCCTGCGGCTGCGCGCCGAGCAGCCAGGGATCCTGCTCGCTGCGGGAAATGCTATGAAACGAAAGCTCAGGCAAGAGGGCCTGGAGATTAGCCTGGAAGTGGGTGTCGTAGTGTTCGCCAGGGGAAGAAGCCACGCTGTAGACGCTGAGGTTCTTCGGCACTTCGCCGGCAGCCAAGCAATCTAGGAGAGCGGCGCGGGCGCCCGCCCATCCCGTGCCGAAGCTTATGAGCGCGGTGGCCTTGCCGTCGTGCAAGTTCGGAAAGTTTCCGGCAGGGTTACCCAGGGTCCACCAATCGCCGGGCTTTGCCTTGGCCAGCATAGAGGAGGCGTCGCCAGCCAGCGCAATGTGGAAGAGCAGCTGGCCCGTAGTGTCCGCCGGATGCGCCGGGGTCAGCATGCGCCAGGTGCCGGGCAGCAGCTGCGAGGTGATGGGAAAATGCTGGCCCGCCTCGTATTCGATGGGCGCACCGGATTCCAGCCGCACCACCGCAGTATTGCGGTTGGGGTGTTCTACGGCGACTACCTGCGCGCTGTGGGCCGGGGCGATGCCGGCGATGTCGGCAGCATGCGCCGCCTGTGCCATCGTGGTGCACACAGTGTGGACGGCGCGCTTTGCCACCACTAGCTGGTGCTGAGTCAGTCCCAACGCGATAAACCCCTCGTTCAGGGAGGCCTCGAACTTGGGATAAATCTCTGTGGGGAAGCCGTGGCGGCGGTGCTCCTTGCCTAGCTCGCGGACGCGCTCGATGGTCTCTTCTGGGAGGAAGCCGGCATCGTCAGCCGCATCCAATATCCACGCCACTGCAGGCGCCAGTGCCGGGTGGGTATCACGCATGGATAGAGCGAAGATTTGGCGCGACTCCGCGACGGTGGCAAAGAAGTGCTGATGCACCGCATCGCGGTAATCGTCAGCGTGCCTGCGGATGTGTTCGCCCAATTCCTTCATGCTGGCCCATCCTACTTGCCCGCGGCCGCGGGCGATCTGGTTTAGGGAAGCCGCTTCGAGGTGGCTTCTCCGTATGATGAGCGCATGGAGGTCGCACTACCGCACGAAGTTCGTCGAGCGGGCCGTTCGTATCTGGACGCCGCCGATCGGCTGCTGCCTGGAGCGATCACGGGTGTCGTGGTGGGCGGTTCTGTTGCGCTGGGTGCGTATCGCCCGAAGGCCAGCGACATCGACCTGATCGCCACGCTTGATGACGCCTGGCGGGAGCGCTCCGACCTGATCCCACGCCTGCGCGCTCTGCACCTCTCCCAGCTCCCGCGGCTGCTCGGGCGAGCTGTTCGAGGAATGGGCATCAGCGCGTGCTGCAACACCTCGTTCGTGTGGGACTCGGAGATCACGCGCCCTGTGACACAGATCGAGCCGATCGCTTCCCACGTGGGCGAGATCTTCAACCCCAGGGGCGCGTTCGATGTGAATCCCGTGATCTGGCACGAGCTCGAGCACGGCGGCATCGCGCTACGGGGAGGGGACGTCTCGACCTGGGGCCTAGACCCGCAGCCCGACGAGCTCCGGCCATGGACCCTGAACAACCTGCTGGGGTACTGGAAGCCGCTGATGCTGCGCACCGAGAGAGGGCGTGGAGCCCTCGGAGCCGGGAGGGTTCAATGGCGGCTCCTCGGACCTGCGCGGATGCACGCGACGCTCACGACGGGTGAGGTCATCAGCAAGCAGGAGGCCGGAGCGCGTGCTCTCGGATTGTTCCCTCATCACGCACCGATCCTCGGCGTAGCACTTGCTCATCTCAGCGGAGAGAATGCTCCAAGCGCTCCACCGAAAAGCGAATGGCGACGGCTGACTGCCGTCTGCATGCGCGAGATCATCTCCAGGTCGGAGCAGCTTCCGCGCTGAACTTGACGCCACCTTCGGCCTGCTTTTGGCGCTAACTCGCGACGGGTTGGTGGAGCTGGGGATTGAGCCGGAAGGCCAGGTGGCCTACGTCTGGAACTTTGCACGATTGTGCGGTTTCCCTTTTCTATGCGGTGCCTAAGTGCTCAGCGAAGCGATTAAACGGCAAGGAAAACTTGAGTCTGCTACGCTCAGGCAGGGAAGAAAAGAAAATTTGAAGTTGAGTGGAACAAACTCAACTTTGGATGCGTTGTTGTAAATATCAGGCAATAAACCTTCTAATAAACAACTTCCAAGGAGGAAGCAATGAGTGCTTTCAACCCCACCACCAAGACCCAAGAGGCCTTACAGCAGGCGCTGCAGACCGCCTCTTCCAACGGCAATCCGGACATTCGCCCGGCGCACCTACTAGCGGCCATCCTTAGCCAAGAAGACGGCATCGCCGCACCGGTCCTCAAGGCCACCGGCGTCGATCCGGAAACCGTCCTCAAGGAGGCGCGCGCTCTTGTGGATTCCTATCCCAAGGCTGAGGGCTCTGGGATGGCGAACCCGAACTTTAACCGCGACGGTCTCAACGTCTTGACCCGCGCGCAGGAGCTGGCGGGCGAATTGGGCGATGAGTACGTCTCCACCGAGGTTCTTCTCGCTGCTATCGCCGGCTCTAAGACTGACGCCGCCGAGCTGCTTACCGGCCGCGGCGCTACCTTTGATGCGCTGAAGGGCGCTTTCCCTTCGGTGCGCGGGGCCGCGAAGGTCACCTCTGAGAATCCAGAGGAGCAGTTCCAGGCGCTGGAGAAGTACGCCACCGACCTAACCGCCCGCGCGCGGGAGGGCAAGATCGACCCGGTTATCGGCCGCGACCAGGAAATCCGCCGCGTCGTGCAGGTGCTGTCCCGCCGCACGAAGAACAACCCAGTCCTTATCGGTGAGCCGGGCGTGGGCAAGACCGCCATCGTGGAGGGTCTGGCCCGCCGCATCGTGGCAGGCGATGTCCCGGAGTCCCTCAAGGGCAAGACCCTGCTGAGCCTGGATCTGGGCTCCATGGTCGCCGGCGCGAAGTACCGCGGCGAGTTCGAGGAGCGCTTGAAGGCAGTGCTGGATGAGATCAAGGCCTCGGAAGGCCAGATCATCACCTTCATCGACGAGCTACATACCATCGTCGGCGCGGGCGCCACGGGCGAGGGTTCCATGGACGCCGGCAACATGATTAAGCCGATGCTGGCCCGCGGTGAGCTGCGCCTGGTGGGCGCTACCACCTTGGACGAGTACCGCAAGTACATCGAGAAGGACGCCGCTTTGGAGCGCCGCTTCCAGCAGGTCTATGCGGCTGAGCCCTCTGTTGAAGACACTGTTGGCATCCTGCGTGGCCTGAAGGAGCGCTACGAGGTCCACCACGGTGTGCGCATCATGGACTCCGCGCTGGTTTCTGCAGCTGAGCTGTCTAATCGCTACATCACTAACCGCTTCTTGCCGGACAAGGCAATCGACTTGGTTGACGAGGCCGGTTCTCGCCTGCGCATGGAGATTGACTCCTCCCCGCAGGAGATTGACGAGCTGGAGCGCGTCGTGCGCCGCATGGAGATCGAGGAGCTGGCGCTGAAGAAGGAAAAGGACGCCGCCAGCCAGGACCGTCTGAGCAAGCTGCAGCAGGAGCTTGCCGACGAACGCGAAAAGCTCGGGGAGCTCAAGGCTCGTTGGGCCAACGAGAAGAAGGCTATCGATGAAGTCCAGCACGCCAAGGAGGAGTTGGAGGATCTGAAGCGCCAGGCCGAGATTGCCGAGCGCGACGGTGACTACGAGTTGACCTCCGAGCTGCGTTATGGTCGCATTCCCGAGTTGGAGAAGCAGCTTGCCGACGCCGAGGTGCGCGCCAACGCGCAGTCCAACACCATGCTGGTAGAGGAGGTCACCCCAGACACCATCGCTGAGGTGGTTTCCGCGTGGACCGGCATTCCGGCCGGCAAGATGCTGCAGGGTGAGACCCAGAAGCTGCTCAACATGGAGGCCGAGCTAGGCCGCCGCGTGGTGGGTCAGAAAGAAGCGGTCAAGGCCGTCTCCGATGCCGTGCGTCGCGCCCGTGCGGGCGTTGCGGACCCGGATCGTCCGACCGGCTCCTTCCTCTTCCTTGGGCCTACGGGCGTGGGTAAGACGGAGCTGGCCAAGGCTCTGGCGGACTTCCTCTTCGACGATGAGTCCGCGATGGTGCGCATCGACATGTCTGAGTACGGGGAGAAGCACTCCGTGGCTCGCCTCGTCGGTGCCCCTCCGGGATACGTTGGCTACGATGCCGGCGGCCAGCTCACGGAGGCCGTGCGTCGCCGCCCGTACACGCTCGTGCTTTTCGACGAAGTGGAAAAGGCGCACCAGGACGTCTTCGACGTTCTGCTGCAGGTCCTCGATGAGGGCCGCCTGACCGACGGCCAGGGCCGCACCGTGGACTTCCGCAATACGGTCATCATCTTGACCTCGAACCTCGGTGCTGGTGGCACCAAGGAGGAGGTCATGGAGGCCGTCAAGCGCAACTTCAAGCCGGAGTTCATTAACCGTCTCGATGACGTCGTGATGTTCGAGTCCCTGTCCTCTGAGCTGCTGGCCGGCATCGTCGACATCCAGCTCGATGCTCTGGCATCGAGGTTGCAAGGGCGCCGCCTGAACCTGCAGGTTTCCGACGCCGCGAAGCTCTGGCTCGCCGAGCGCGGCTATGACCCTGCTTACGGCGCCCGCCCGCTCCGCCGCTTGGTGCAGCAGGCTATCGGCGACCAACTCGCCCGCCAGCTGCTGGCAGGCGAGGTCATGGACGGCGACACCGTCCAAGTCGACGTCGCTGACGGCGGCGAGCACCTGGAACTCAATAGCAAGCGCAGCTAGCTTGCGTAAGAAGCGCCGAAGTGCTCATGGCCCTAGAATCTAGAGCCATGAGCAATTTGGTTTCTCCAAGCGAACTCCAGCAATCCATTTACCGCGGCGAGCGCGTCGCACTTCTTGCATCTTTGTGGGCACCAGGTGAGGGTGAGGCATACAACCAGTTCGCCTCCCTGCACATTCCTACCGCGCAGTTCGCCGACGCTGCGCACTCCTTCGTCGGCCTTCCTGGCTCCAAGGTGGGCCGTAACCCGCTTGTTAACCCGGAGCGCTTGAAGGAGAGCTGCGAGGCATGGGGACTGCGTCCCGATTGGGAGATCGTGGTCTACGACGAAGGCCGTGGCCTCTTCGCTGCACGCGCTTGGTGGACCCTGCGCTGGGCGGGCTTTAAGAACGTACGCATGCTCGATGGTGGCTTGGCTAATTGGCGCCGCCAGGGCTTTGCCACCCTTACGGGCCCAGGCAACCTTGGTCTTGCCACCGAGGTCGAAATCACGCCGGGCTCTATGCCGACTGCCACTATTGAGGACGTTAAGGCCCACGATGGCCTGTTCATCGATACTCGTACGGCAAACCGCTTCGCGGGCCGTCGTGAGCACCTCGATTTGAAGGCCGGCCACATCCCGGGCGCAGTGAACCTGCCGGAGCGCCAGTTCCACAACGAAGACAAGACCATCAAGTCCGACGAGGAAATCCTAGAGATCCTCGACAATGCTGGCATCACCAAGGAAAACGTCAAGGACGCCATCGTCTACTCCGGTTCCGGCAACCACTCCGCGCTGACCATCGGCATCCTTGAGGGCCTTGGATTCACCGGCCTGCGCCACTTCGTCGGTGGCTGGTCCCAGTGGTCCGCAGACCCATCCAATCCAGTCGAGCGCGGCGACCGCACGACTGTATAAATAACCTGCGTAAATTAACCAGCGCGCCAGCCTACTCACCCCAAGACTTCCTCCTAAAGCCTACTCACCCCAAGACTTCCTACTAAAGTCTTGGGGTGATGCCTATTCTGATCCTTGCCCTAGTCCTCGCCGCGGCCGGCGTCGCGCTTCTCCTCCTCGACAAGCGCCAGCGCACCAACCAGCTTGACGGCACTACCCCTGTCGAGAGCCTCGAATCGCCAGAGCGCCCCACCGCTGACGAGTCACAGGAAGCCGAAACGTTTGAACAGCACGAGGAAGGACTTGCGTCTGCAGAGAACGCAGTGGAGCAAGAGCCTGCCTCAGTAGAGAAGGACCAGGTGGCCACTGAAGCAGCCATAGCCGAGCAGCAGCAGGAGGCGCCGGAGCGCAAGAACGAGCACCTGCTGCGTGCGCGTGACTTGGTGCCCGGGTCGCTGCGCCGTGAGCGCAAGGCATGGGGCGAGCATCACCAGTTCGAGTACACCAAGCAGGATGACTACCTGGCTGATGAATGGATGCGTGGCGCAGCGGCCCTGGGGGCGGCACCGAAGGATATCGTGGCAGGGTTCGTGCATGGTCACGAGATGCTGCTGATGGACTTGGGCGGCATCAACGTCATGGCAATGCGCACCGGTGCGGCATCAGACATCGTGGTGGATTTCCGCCGCATCGGCCTCGCAGAAGAACACTTTTCGGAAGACCTGATCAAGGTCGACGACGTTGAAGGATTCGAGATGTTCGCAACCGACGCGGGCGTCGGCAAGCGGCTCATCGATGAGCGCCTGGAAGTGGCCCTCGAGCAGATGCCCGAGGAGGTCACCGCGGCGTGGATGGAATCCGAATGGGTGCTTGCTCAAACCACCAAGCACGCGCGCGGCGTGCAGTGGGATGCCATGCTGGCCCCGCTTGCAAAACTTGCCGATTGCGCCCGTGTTCTGCCGCCGCGTTCGGCCGCGATGCAGGTGCTGCGCGTGGCTGAGCTGGACCCGAGCCGCGAGATCCCCGAGCCGCCGCAGCCTGAGCCGACTGGGCCCACCCTTGTGCCGGACCACGAGGAAATCCAGCGCCCGCACATCCAGCGCCCGGAAGAGCCGGTAGAGCTGCCGAGCCGCACCCGCAGTGAGTCCCTCGGCGAGGTTGACCACAGCGCGCTGGGTGCGGACGAAGTCGACGCCATTGCCGACGGCCGCGAGCGCCCCCTGCTCGATAAGGCGCAAGCGCGCATGCGCCGTGATCTCAACGGCCGCTCGACCATCTTCGGCGACGAAGAAGCAAACGAGTAGTCTTAAAGCGATAATCCCGCAAAACATGGCGGGACAAGAAGCGGCATAAGAAACAAAAAGGAGAGCCATGAGCTTGGATGCACAGAAAAAGGCCCGTCTGGCAGAGCTGGTCAAGGAACTGGCTGTTGTACACGGCAAGGTCACCTTGTCCTCCGGCAAGGAGGCTGATTACTACGTTGACCTGCGCCGCGCCACCCTTCAGCACGAGGCTTCTCGCCTCATCGGCTCCTTGCTGCGCGAGCTGACCGCGGACTGGGACTACGTGGCAGTTGGCGGCCTGACCCTGGGCGCTGACCCCGTCGCTACCTCCATCATGCATGCCGACGGCCGCGATATCGACGCCTTCGTGGTGCGCAAGGAAGCCAAGAAGCACGGCATGCAGCGCCGCATTGAGGGCTTCGACGTCACCGGCGCTAAGGTCCTCGTGGTTGAGGACACCACCACCACCGGCAACTCTCCGCTGACCGCCGTCGAGGCGCTGCGCGAGGCAGGCGCCGAGGTCGTCGGTGTGGCCACCGTTGTGGATCGCGCAACTGGCGCCGGCGAAGTTATCGCCGCTGAAGGCCTGGAGTACCGCTACCTGCTGAGCTTGGAAGACCTTGACCTCGCCTAATAACTCATCTGCGCAAGAGCCTGTAGAGACAGGCAAGGGCCCTACCGAGTGGAACGAAGGCCGCCACGGCGTCGGGCCGTGGGAGGGCCCCTGGCCAGACGGTGCGCAGTATGACCCAGAGCTGCTGCGCGAGGGTGATCGCCGCAACGTGGTTGACGCCTACCGTTACTGGAGCAGGGAAGCGATCACCGCGGACATCGATAAGCGCCGGCATGCCCTGCATATCGCCATCGAGAACTTCGAGAACGATTCCAACATCGGAACCGTGGTGCGCACTGCGAATGCCTTCGCCGTCGACACCGTGCATATCGTGGGTCGCCGCCGCTGGAATCGCCGCGGGGCCATGGTCACTGACCGCTACCAGCACCTGCAGCACCATGCCACGGTGGAGGAGCTTTTGCAGTGGACCAACGCCGAAGGGCTAACTGTTGTCGCCATCGATAACACCCCCGGATGCGTCCCCCTTGAAACGGCAGAGCTGCCGGAGCGCTGCCTGCTTTTGTTTGGACAAGAAGGCCCCGGCGTTACCCAAGCAGCCCAAGATGCAGCGTTAATGACCTGTTCCATTGCCCAATTTGGCTCGACTCGTTCGATCAACGCGGGCGTCGCCGCGGGCATTGCCATGCATGCGTGGATTCGTCAGCATGCTGACTTAGAAAAAGCGTGGTAAATCGTTGTCTCAAGTAGATAAGATGGAGTAACGAAACCATAATCGAGAGTGATAGACCTACAGTGGAAGAGACATGGGCACACCGCGCGGACCTCGCGGAAACCGCCATCAATGAACGCCATGCGCAAAACGTATGGTCAATTCCGCGTACCAATCTTGCGGTCGTCAGCTGGCCGCCGACTGGTAAGGAGAAACTCTTCGTCCACTGGCACTACTGGTGGCAAGCTCATTACCTCGATTGCCTGGTAGACGCCGCGCTGCGTAACAACACCAAGGCGCGCCGCGCCCGCATCGTGGACACCATGCGCGGCATCCGCATTCGTAACATGAGCCAGCTTACGAAGAATCGTTATTACGACGACAAGGCGTGGCTGGCCCTGGCTATGGATCGTGCCGAGCAGCTCAAGCGCATCAAGCCGCATAAGCGCCTGGGCTCCTTGCAACACAACATCCTGGAAGGCACCGACCCCCAAATCGGTGTGCTGCCGTGGCGCGAGGGCGAGACCTTCCTGAACGTTCCATCCAACGGCCCCGGCGCCATCATGCTTGCCCGCATGGGGCGCATCGACGAGGCCCGCCACATCGTGGACTGGATCTATGACCATCTGGTTGATGATGACGGCTTCATCATGGACGGCGTGCGCATGCGTATGGACGGCCCGGAAATCGTGAAGGCTATCCACCCGTATTGCCAGGGCGTGGTTCTGGGCGCCTGCCTGGAAATTGCATTGGCACTGCGCGAGAAGGCTGGGCTGACCTCACTGGAGAGCATCGACACCATTCAGGAAGCCGAGCTGGCAGCGGATACGATGCACTACATCACCAACATCCGTGGCCTAGTGCAGGCGGTGGCAACCGGAATGGCTACTCCGTCCGGCGTTATCAACTGGATGACGGGCGACGGCGATGGTGGCCTGTTCAAAGGCATCCTCGTGCGCTACCTTGCGGACGTTGCTGTGCGATTGCCGGGCGATTCCCCGGCTAACCGCGCCACCAAGAAGCTTGCGGCTCGCATGGTCGTGGCCTCTGCTGAATCCGTGTGGGAACACCGCTTGGAGGTAGATGGTCTACCTATCTTCGGCTCCGACTGGACCACCGATGCTCGCCTGCCACATAACTATGGCTTCGGGCCGAATACCGTCGGCGAAAAGGTAGGCATCATCCGTGTTGCAGAGCGCGATCTTTCGGTCCAATTGTCGGGCTGGATGCTGCTCGAGGCCTGCGCACGAGTCATGAAACACCAGTCCCAAGAAAAATAAAATCGCATTACAACCGTACTATTTTGTGGTTTCACCTGCGTATCGGCAACCGCCCACCAGGCGCCTGCCTGCATTAAGGAAGTTCACAAAAATTCTGGCGGCGAAACCGGGCAAAAACAGGCATACTTGGGATTTGGAACGTGATTGCCCCAACACACTAAGGATGGAACTTCATGCCAATCGCAACTCCTGAGGTCTATAACCAGATGCTGGATACCGCCAAGCAGGGCGGTTTTGCATTCCCGGCCATCAACTGCACCTCTTCTGAGACCATCAACGCGGCTCTGCGCGGTTTCGCAGAAGCTGAGTCTGACGGCATTATCCAGTTCTCCACTGGCGGCGCTGAGTTCGGCTCTGGCCTTTCTGTGAAGAACAAGGTGGCAGGTGCTCAGGCTCTGGCAGCTTTCGCTCACGAGGCGGCAAAGCACTACGGCATCAACGTTGCGCTGCACACCGACCACTGCCAGAAGGAAGTTCTGGACGAGTACGTCCGCCCCCTCATCGCCATCTCCCAGGAGCGCGTTGACCGCGGCGAGCTGCCTTTGTTCCAGTCCCACATGTGGGATGGCTCCGCAATCCCAATCGACGAGAACCTCGTCATCGCCCAGGAGCTGCTGGAGAAGGCACGCAAGGCAAACATCATCCTCGAGGCTGAGATCGGCGTCGTTGGCGGCGAAGAGGACGGCGTCCAAGCTAAGGCCGGCGCAAACCTCTACACCTCCGTTGAGGATTTTGAAAAGACCATCGATGCACTCGGTACCGGCGAGAAGGGCCGCTACTTGCTGGCCGCTACCTTCGGCAACGTCCACGGCGTTTACAAGCCGGGCAACGTGAAGCTGCGCCCAGAGGTTCTCGACGAAGGCCAGAAGGCCGCCGTCAAGAAGCTCGGCCTGGAAGAGGGCTCCAAGCCATTCGACTTCGTGTTCCACGGCGGCTCCGGCTCCGAGAAGGAAAAGATCGAGCAGGCTCTGTCCTACGGCGTTGTGAAGATGAACGTTGACACCGATACTCAGTACGCGTTCACCAATCCGGTTGCCCGCCACATGTTCGCTAACTACGACGGCGTCTTCAAGATCGACGGCGAGGTTGGCAACAAGAAGGTCTACGACCCACGCTCCTACATGAAGAAGGCAGAGCAGTCCATGGCTGAGCGCGTGGTTGAGGCCTGCACCGACCTGCACTCCGTGGGCAAGTCCATCTCCAAGTAAGACTGACCACTAAACCCACACCACACAGAGCCGTTCCCCCACACCCCGCAGCCGCAGGGAACCCCGCAGCCGCTGGGAGGGAGGAGCGGCTTTGCTGTGTTTAGCGTCAAAGAATGCGCCGGCAAAGTCCCCGACCAACATCCTCGCCCGAGTCAAACCGGAATCAAAACCCAAATGGTGAGGTCACCGCACAACAAAAGGGACTAGTGTAAACCAATGGGGCAAATGAGGCCCGCAAGTGGTGAGGTGACCTCACCATCTAGAGTGAACCCAGCCACGACCCAGGCCGAACCCAGCCACGACCCAGGCCGAATCCAGCCACGACCCAGGCCGACCTCAACCAGAGCCAAGCAATCCACACGGGCGAACTAAGATAAGGAAACCATGGCGGAAGCAAAGGATAAGAGCACTAAGGAACGGGCCAAGCTGACCACGCGCCAACAGCTGCGCAGCTTTGACCGCTCGGTTAAATCCCGTTTTGCGCGCGTGAAGTCCCGCTTCCTCTACATCGTCCAGTCCACCCTCGGCGCCGGCCTGGCTTTCTTCGTCGCGCACGTCGTCTTCGGCCACGCTCAGCCGTTCTTCGCGCCGATGTCCGTCATCATCATCTTGGGCCTGTCCGGCGGGGACCGCCTTAAACGCGCGGTGGATCTCTCCATCGGCGGCATCGTCGGCGTTATCGTGGGCACCCTCCTGGTTGACGGCCTGGGCACCGGCCCTATCCACATGACCATAATCATCGGTTGCTCGCTGCTCATCGCGTCCTTCGTGACCGAGTCGCAGCTCATCAGCAACCAAGTGGCCATCGGCGCCATCCTGATCGCCACCATCATGCCCCCGGAGGAGATGGGCGGACTCTCCCGCGCCATCGATGCCATCATCGGCGCCTTCATCGGCATCTGCATGGTCGCCCTCATCCCGACCTCCCCATTGCGCGCCGTGCGTAAGGAAGTATCCAAGGTTCTGCGGGTGGCTTCTGCAGTGCTTTCCGACGTTGCCGGCGGCCTCCGCGACGGCGATGAGAAGGCGATCCTGGAAGCTCGCGACGCCGTCCGCGGTACGCAGAGCGATATCAATGACATGCTCCAGGCGGCCAAGGGCAGCGCCGAGACCGTCAAGGTTTCCCCATTCCTGTGGAGCTGGCAGCGTAACATCCGCTCCCTGGAGCGCATCCTCACCCCGGTGGACAACGCCATCCGCGGTGTGCGCGTGCTTTCCCGCCGGGCCTTGGTGCTTTCGGAGGACGGCGACCACGTCACCGAAGCCCAGCTTGATCTCATCGACGAGCTTTCCGACGTCACGTATGAGCTCGCCGAGCTCTACGGCCGGGCCAGCAGCAAGGAATCACGCGCCAACGAGGCCGTGGTCATCCCGGAAATCGTGCGCCGCCTACGTGTCCTTGGTGCGAACGCCACCATGGACGTGCTTGGCGAGGACGGCGTTCTTTCCGCCTACTCACTCCTCGCGCAGACCCGGTCCATCATCGTTGACCTGCTGATGGTCTGCGGCATGTCCCGCGAATCAGCCGTGGCGCAGCTTGCCCCCACCTCTGATCATCCGGCCTACCCACCGGAAGTTCTCGACACCGACTAAACGCACGGAGTAAAGCCGCGATAATTAAGGCCGTACAACCTGCAGATCACGCAGGTGCCGGTAGAAGGTCACGCGCTTGACGGCTCGCTTCGCGCTGACGCCATCGACGATTACGCGCAGCTCCGGGCCGCCCGCTTGCACCGCGCGGCCGGTACAGATGCTGGATTCATCGAGCTGGCCGGAGGCGATGGGGGAGGAGAACTTCGATCGCAGCCATCCGCCGAAGCCGGACTTTGCGGCTTCAGCAAGCCCTAGGTCTGCGGATTTAGCAACGGGGGAGACAGCCTTCGCTGCCAAGATCCCCGGCGCATCAATCATCGGTACCAACCGGGCACCATACGTACCGATGCCGGCCTTGCCGGTACCTTCGTGGCGGACGACAACATGATCATCCACGATGATCTCGCCGGTGATGTCCGTGTTATTCCATTCGGAAATCGAAGCCGAGCCCGCCACGGCAAGACCTGCATCATTGCGGATCAGCGGTACTGGGTGCACCGGTGCTGAAAGCGCAACGCTGAGCGCAGATTGCAGATCAGTAGGCAGGCCCCAGTTGCGGGCAGCGGGCGAAGAAGAATCCGTGGGCACATAGGCGATCTCGGCCCAGAGGTAGTCGCCGCGCATCATGCGGCTAAGAACTGCGCTCAAGGCGGCGTCGTCTCCTACCACGACGATGCGTAGTGGCTCCACCAAGTGGGGCCCTTGCGGCGCGAAGGCGGGGGTACTCAAATGCCGGACGTCGGGTTGGGCGGCAATCTCATCGAGGGAAGGGGTGGGATCTTCCGGCAGTGCGGTCTTCGCGGCTGCGTCTAGCGGACGAAGCTCGGAGCGGGTTGGAACCGCGCTGACGTCGAGAACCTCTGCGTGTGGGGGCAAATCCAGGCTGAGTCTGCTTCCGCAACGAACAACGATTAGGGCCACCGTGAGTTACCTTGCCTTTCCCAGCGAATCACCCCGCGAATTGGGGCATAACTTCTACACCCTACAGCGCAAATTACCCCCATTGATAACCGCCAATTGGGGTGGAGGGGGTCACATGGGGATATATTTTTAGTCCACACTACTTTCAACTTCACATTTTATTTATCTTCGTGCCGTGGCACACAGGTAACTATCCCGACAACTTCACGGAGGCTTCATCTTGGCAATTGAATTCACCATGATCCAGTCCATCGGCATCGCTGTCGTGTTGCTCTTGCTGGGTATTTGGCTCAAGCAGCGGATTTATTTCTTTGAGCGCTTTGCTATTCCGGCCCCGGTTATCGGTGGCTTCCTCTTTGCTTTGATCAACCTGGTGCTGCACCAGACTGGTATCGCTGAGATTACGTTCGATACCACGCTGCAGAGCTTCTTCATGGTTATCTTCTTCACCACGGTGGGCTACGGCGCATCGTTGAAGGTGCTGCGCGCCGCCGGCCCGAAGGTAATGGTCTTCCTCGTTGTGGCGATTGTTCTGACCATTCTGCAGAACGTAGTTGCCGTGGGCCTGGCTCCAATCGTTGGTGTCGATGCCAAGCTGGCCTTGATGACGGGCTCTGTTTCCATGACCGGTGGCCACGGTGTTTCGGGCGGTATCGCGCCTCTCGTCGAGCAGTCTGGTGTTAGCGGTGCAGAAACCGTGGCTTACACCGCAGCTACCTTTGGCCTCATCATGGGCTCGCTCATGGGCGGCCCGCTGGCTAACCGCCTGATTACCAAGGGCAATCTGATGGATCAGAAGGCAGCAAAGGTCGATATCGATGAGTCGCTGATTGCTCACGTCGCCCGCAAGCTGCGCGGCGACGCCATGCTGCACGCCTTCGTGATGATTCTGGTTTCGATGCTCATCGGTAGCTTCGTGACCGATGCGATGAACCACTTCGTGGGCATGCTCACCGATAAGGCGGCCTTCCCGCTTTACTTCGGCTCCATGATTGTGGCGATTATCCTGCGCTTTATTAATGACTCTCGTGAGCAGAAGGAATACAAGGAACTGGTCCCAACCCAAGAGGTTGAGATTCTCGGCGTCATTGGCCTGAACTTCTTCCTGGCGATGGCTCTTATGAACATCAAGCTCTGGGAGCTCGCTGAGCTGGCTGTCCCTATGCTCATTCTGCTGGTGGGTCAGACGGCACTCATGTGGCTGTTTGCTAACTTTGTCACCTTCCGCGTCATGGGCCGCGACTACGACGCCGCGGTTCTTACCGCTGGCCACTGCGGCTTCGGTATGGGCGCTACCCCGAACGGCATGGCAAACATGGACTCCGTGGTCACCAAGTTCAAGGAATCCAAGCTGGCTTTCTTCATCCTGCCGATCATTGGCGGCATGTTCATCGACTTCGCGAACATCGTCAACATCTTGGTATTCCTGAACATCGCGTAAACGCGGCGAAGCAGCCGTGTCTAAAAATGAGAGCTGTCAATTAATACCCGTCTGCACACTTCTAGGGGTAAAGTGGTTGCGTATTTGGCTTCAATCATTAGGAAGTGACACCCAGACATGGCAGCAATCGTCATCGTTGGCGCTCAATGGGGCGACGAAGGTAAAGGTAAGGCCACCGATATTCTCGGTGGCAAGGTTGACTACGTAGTCAAGCCGAATGGCGGCAATAACGCTGGCCATACTGTTGTAGTTGGCGGCGAGAAGTATGAGCTCAAGCTCCTTCCCGCCGGCATTCTCTCTGAGAACGCAACTCCGGTATTGGGCAACGGCGTTGTTATTAATCTTGAAGCTCTCTTTGATGAGATCGACGGCCTTGAGGCACGCGGCGCGAATGCCTCGCGCCTGCGAATCTCCGCGAACGCTCACCTGGTAGCGCCATACCACCAGACCCTGGACCGCGTGCAGGAGCGTTTCTTGGGCAAGCGCGCCATTGGCACCACGGGCCGCGGTATTGGCCCGGCTTACTCCGATAAGGTCGCTCGCATCGGTATCCGCGTGCAGGACATCTTTGATGAATCCATCCTGCGGCAGAAGGTTGAGTCTGCGCTGGACATCAAGAACCAGATGCTGGTGAAGATGTACAACCGCAAGGCGATTGACCCTGACCAGATCGTGGATTACTTCTTGAGCTACCGCGAGCGCCTGGCGCCGATGGTTATCGATGCAGAGCTAGAGCTAAACAAGGCCTTGGAGCAGGGCAAGCACATCCTGATGGAGGGCGGCCAGGCCACCATGCTGGATGTGGACCACGGCACTTACCCGTTCGTTACGTCCTCGAACCCGTCTGCCGGCGGTGCCTCCGTGGGCTCCGGCATCGGCCCGACCCGCATCAAGACCTCACTAGGCATTATCAAGGCCTACACCACTCGCGTGGGCGCCGGCCCGTTCCCCACCGAGCTCTTTGACAAGTGGGGCGAGTACCTACAGACCACCGGTGGTGAGATCGGCGTTAACACCGGCCGTAAGCGCCGTTGTGGTTGGTATGACTCTGTGGTGGCCCGCTACGCCACCCGCGTCAACGGTTTCACCGATTACTTCCTGACCAAGTTGGACGTGCTCACCGGCATTGGCGAGATTCCGATCTGCGTGGCTTACGACGTCGATGGCAAGCGCTACGACGAGATGCCACTGACCCAGTCTGAGTTCCATCACGCCACGCCAATCTTTGAGACCATGCCGGCATGGGATGAGGACATCACGGGCTGCAAGACTTTTGAGGAACTCCCACAGAAGGCTCAGGACTACGTCCTCCGCCTTGAGGAACTCTCAGGTTGCCGCATGTCCTACATCGGCGTGGGCCCCGGCCGCGACCAAACCATCGTCCGCCATGACGTCATGACCGACCACTAGATGTACGTTGCTTAAGTTCGACAAATGCGAGATATCCAATCCGATATCTCGCATTTCTATTGCTGTATCCGTGTTTTTCGGATCACAGTGAGCAGGTTTTGGCGGCGTGGCACTGGTTGCTACAGGGGCATTGGTAATTAGTCTCCTGGCTTAGCTAGATGCATCCGGATATGCCTGCGGAGCTTGATAAGCCTGCGAAAGGCCAGCCTGGCTTTTCGTTAATAAGTCTGTGGGGTTGGTATGCAATAATTCAAGGATGGATATTTCAGGCGACATCGCAGGTCATATAGGTACCCCCCTTACCGGTAACGCCACCAAAGTGCTGCTGCTTGGTGCAGGCGAGCTGGGCAAGCAACTAGTCATTGCCTTCCAGAACTTGGGCCTTGAGGTACACGCCGTCGACCGCTACGCCGGCGCCCCTGCACAACAGCTCGCGCACTTTAGCTACATTGCGGACATCACCGATGAAGCCAAAGTCCTTGAAATCGCCCAGCGCATCCGGCCAGACTATATCGTTCCCGAAGTTGAGGTTGTGGCCGTCGAGGCGCTGTCGCGGCTTGAGTCGGAGACCCCCGCCGTCGTCGTCCCTAGCGCCCGGGCGTGCGAACTGACCCAGTCCCGCCAGACCATCCGTGAGGCGGCCGAAAACATTGGCCTGCCCGTAACCGCATACCGTTTTGCCAGCTCCGCGGAGGAGCTTGCCGAAGCCGTCCATGAGCTCGGCATGCCGTGCATCGTAAAGCCTGACGTGGCAACCTCCGGCAAGGGCCACATGCTGGTCAAGGATGAGGATGATCTCAAAGACGCCTGGAACCTAGTGCGCCGTGTGTCCTCCGATGAAAAGCGCGTCATCGCCGAGCGCTTCGTGGACTTTGACTACGAGGTCACCCTCCTCGCCGTTCGCTCCATCGACCCTGCAACGGGCAAGCTCTGCACCTGGTTCAGTGAGCCCATCGGCCACCGTCACGAGCGCGGCGACCTCATCGAATCCTGGCAGCCGCTGGCCATGAGCGAGACCGCACTTGAGAACGCACGGTCCGTTGCCGCGCGCATCTCCAACGAGCTAGGCGGACGCGGCGTCTACGGCGTCGAGCTCTTCGTCGCCGGCGAGGATGTGTATTTCTCTTCCGTCTCCCCGCGCCCTTCCGATACCGCCATGCTCACCGGTTACACGCAGCGCTTCTCCGAGTTCGAGCTGCACGCCCGCGCCATCCTGGGCTACCCAATCGACGTCACCCTAACCTCGCCCGGCGCCAGCGTCGTGCTGCATGCCGACGCCGCGACTGACGACGTCGCTTATAGCGGCGTTGCAGAGGCCATGGCCTTCGAAGAGACCGACGTCCGTCTCTTTGGCAAGCCCGGTGCCTACGTCGGTCGCCGCATGGGCATGGTGGCAACCACCGCAGAAGACGTCGAGACTGCGCGCGACCGTGCCGCGCTTGCTGCCGCCAAGATCAGCATCAGCCAGACCCCGAACGCGCACGTTGTCGCCAACGCACAGGCCGTGGACCCAGTAGCTAACGATGCCGCCGACATCGATTTCGTTGAGGTCGCTGAGCCCGTCGTAGAGGTCGACCCAGTTCTTAACCGTTCCGCAGACGATTAGCCCTCGCGGCGCAGAATCATCGGCTGGTGGGGGATGCCCTCGTCGTCGAAAAGCGCGCCGCACACCTCAAAACCATAGGTGCCGTAGTAATCCACCAGCGGTGCCTGTGCCTCCAAGTAGACCGGCTGGCCGCTCATTGCCACCGCGGCATACTGCAACGCCGCTTCCATGACCTGCTTGCCTAGCCCCGTGCCGCGAGCTTGTTTATCCAGAGCAAAGCGGCCAAACTGGGCCACCTCCTCGCCATCTAGCGTGGAGGGGAAGACGCGCGCGGTGCCAGCCAGCTGCTGGGTCTCATCATCAATCGCCAGGATATGCACCGTGCTGTCGCGTGCATCCGTATCGTCGATTTCTGCATATGGGCACTGTTGCTCGTGCACGAAGACGTCCACTCGCAACTTATACAGCTCGTGCACCTGCAGCGGGCTGAGGTGGGACAAGTTCGCAGCGGAAATCGTGTAAGTCATGGCACACGATTGTACGTGAGCGTTAGCCCTGTTCGATGTCTTGCGTGGACGCTTTCTGCAGGCGCGCAATGTGCAGCGTCAGGTAGCTGACCTCATCCGCGGTAAGTTCCGTGTCCATGCGCAGCTCGATGAGCTCTGCGATAGTGCGTGAACAGTCTGCTGCCTGCGGGTACTGGGCGTTGATTGCTTCGCCGATTGCGGTGCCCTGCGAGTCCAATTGCGTGTGCTCTGCCATGCGGACGAAGAGATAGCGCAAGTGTGTAATGAAACGCGCGACGGAGATTTCCTCGCTGTTTAGCTTCACTCCGGCATGCTGGCCGATGATGTCGAGCAGCTGCTGGATTAGACCCGTCATGCGGTAGGTGCCAGACAAGTCGCCCACCAAGAACCCCGCATTGACCAAGTGCAAAGTGATGGCAATGGCCTCTGACTCCGCTAGCGGCGTGTGCAGCTGCTCGTTAATTACGCGCAAGAGGCGCTTCGCTAGTTCGAAATCCTCCTGATAGAGGTGGCGCACCTCCGCTTCGAGCGGATAGTTGATGGTGGCGCCGCGTTGGACTGCGGAGTGGACGTGGTCCGCCAATGCGACGACGAGGGTTAGCTTGTTGCGGTAGCTCTCCGGCACCGCGGCCTGATCCATGGCCTCTAGCACCAGCTGGATGAACTCGCCCGGCACGGATGCGAGCATGAGAGCCGAGTGGTCGGGGTCGCGGCCGGAGGCTGGCACGAAAACCTTGACCACCTTGGCAGGGTCCACCTCGTCGCCGGAGCGGGCCTTGAAACCGATCCCGCGCCCGGTAACGATCACTTCCTCTGCTGCGGCACCAGTGCCGCGGCGAGCGAGGATGACGTTGTTATTGAAAACGCGCAGGATCTGCATGAGGCCCGATGATAATAGAACTCATCGGGCCTCATGGAATAGCGCGCCGCATACGCGCCGAAGCGGTTTTAGCGGGTAGCGGTGATGATGGTATCGCCAGCCGTAGCCTTCTTAATTCCGGCCGGAGTTACCTCGGCCAGGGACTTGGTGTTGGTGACTGCTACGACGATGGTGGTGTCGAAACCGGCGGCGCGGACTGCGTCGAAGTCCACGGTGGCTAGCAGATCGCCAGCCCCCACGGTATCGCCCTTCTTAACGGCAGGAGCAAATCCCTCGCCCTTCATCTTCACGGTGTTGATGCCGATGTGGACGAGGACCTCGACGCCGGACTCGGTCTTGATGCCATAAGCGTGGCCGGTCTTCATCGCGCTGACGATGGTGCCCGCAACAGGGGAGTAGACCTTGTCTTCAGCAGGGATGACTCCCACGCCATCGCCCAGCGTGCCGGCAGAAAAGACTGGGTCATCGATCTCGGCCATAGGGACAATCTCGCCCTCTGCAGGGGAGGAGATGTCGGTGACGGTGCCGGCAGCGGCAGCGGCGGCTGCGGCTGCGGGCTCGGCCGGGGCGTCGGCAAGCGGTGCGTTCTTCTCCTCTGCGGCTGCGGCCTTGAGCGCTGCGCGCTCTTCCGGGGAGCGGTAGTCAGTGATGTAGACCGCCAGGAAGGCCACGACGAATGCCACAGCAATGGCGATGGCGTACTTGGCCATCGGGGTAAACACAGAGATGGTGAGCAGGGAGGTGAAGACGAAGGCATCCGTGGTGATGCCGTTGGAGCCCAGGGTCAAAAGTGCCACGGTCAGGCCACCGGCAAAGCAGCCCACCAGCATGCGCGGGTAGATGCGCTTGTAACGCAGGTGAATGCCGTAGAGAGAAGGCTCGGAGACGCCGCCCAGCAGGCCCGCAACCAATGCGGAGCCGGCGGTCTGACGCATCACGGTGTCTTTGTCGCGGATGGACAGTGCCAGCACGGCGGCGGTGGCGCCGAAGCAGGCGAAGTTCCAAGCACCCATTGGGCCCTGGATGAAGTCATAGCCCAAGGTCTGGATGTTTACCAGCATCAAGGCGTTCAGTGGCCAGTGCAGACCCAGCGGAACCAGGAACGGGTAGATCATCGGGATAGCCAGGGCGAAGACGAATGGAACGTTGTCATTCATCCAGGACAGGCCGGCGCCGATGCCGTTACCGGCCCATACGCCGAACGGGCCGATGAGAAATGCCGTGAGAGGGATGACGATGAGCATGGTGAAGAACGGGACGAACACCATGTGCAGAGCAGAAGGAATGATCTTCTGGAAGAAGCGGTAGACCAGCGCTGCCACAAAAGCCATCATCAACGGCACGAAGACATTGCCGCCGTACCCCGGAAGCTGCATGGTCATGCCGAAGATAGGAATGGAGCACTGCTCGCTGCCCAACGTATCGTTGACCACGCACTGGACGGCAGGGTTCTCAGAAAGGCCCAAGAACTCCGGAGTCAGCAGGGCGGCCATGATGGCGCCCGGGACCCATGGGTCGATGCGCAGCTTCTTGCCGGCGTTGTAGGCCACCATCAGCGGCAGGAAGTAGAAGACGGAGCGCCACATGGCGTCGACGAAGAACCACGAGGCGGGCTTGTCCTCGGCGCGGAAGTCGACGATTCCGAATGCGTCGAGGATCGACGCGAAGGCGATAATCAGCGAGGCGCCAAGCAACACACCCAGAATTGGTCGGAAAGAATCGGACAAGTACTCGAAGAACTCGTCCATAAAAGGAACCTTGCCCTTCGCCTTCGAGCGGGCCGCGGCTTTGATGTCCGCATCCGAAGCGCCGCCGCCTTTCATCTCCGGCAAAGCGTTGATCTCGTCGTAGACGGTAGCGACGTCGCCACCGATAACTACCTGGTAATTTGAGCCGCCTTGCGGCACGGCGCCGAGCACCTTGGGGATGGCGTCGAGCGCTTCCTTGTCGGCTTTCGAGGCGTCGTTAAGCTGGAAGCGCAGGCGGGTGGCGCAGTGCGTGAAAGAGGCAATGTTTTGCGCGCCGCCGATGCCATCCAGGATGGCCTCAGCTGTAGAGCGCGTTTGCGTCGACATGAGATTTCCTTTCGAACTTCTTACCGGGCGCAATGCAGTTCGCGACGTCCCTGGGGCCTACCCAGGAGGCTAAAAACTACAAAAGACCCAGGAAGCTGGGTCTTTGAATTTCACAGTTCAGTGGAATGCGCAGCGCGCACAGCATCCTAGGTCTTGCCCGAAGTAACAATCCTTATAAATTCAACCTACTCTGCGGCTCTCACTCTGAGCAATTTATGTGACTCACCACACTACTTTTCCGGGCGGCTGGGCGATTGGAGGTTCCTAAATGTGTTTTAGATTGCACTAAGCCTTTTTAAAACGGCTAAATTCGGACATCTCCAGTATGGTGAAGAGGTCACTGTATGTTGTGCCTCGTGACGCGCAACACACAACATCGTCTACTCTTTGGAAAGAGAAAGGCTAGCAGTAAATGTCTTCACAGAACTCCGCACTCGTGAGCGTCATTGGCCGTGGTTTTGACGGCCTCGATATCGCCTCCCTGGCAACCGACCTCGGCGCGACCTTCGCGCAGCTCGATGACCTGGGCACCACCCTGGACCAGATTCTGGTCACCGTTCCAGAAGGCGACGTCGTGTTGCAGGGCACGGGTGTGATGGACTTTGATGCCAAGGCCGCAGCGGCCCTGGGCATCCCGTTCGTTCTGATTTCCAACGCTCCGCAGCGAACCTCCGACCTGGCCCTTGCACATGCCCGTTCCCTGGGCGCTGAGGTAGTAGGCGCGTTTACCGACGTCGCGTCTGTCCCCGGTGCGCTCGCGGCCATCGAGTCCGTCGCGCCGGTCATGAGCGCGGAGGTCTTCCAGAAGCAGCTGCTCGACCAGGCCCGTGCCGCCGGTGCACACATCGTTCTGCCGGAAGGCGAGGATGACCGCATTATCGAGGCAGCCGGAGCGCTTATGGCGGGCAAGGTGGCGAAGCTGACCATCCTGGGTGATGAGGCGGACGTCGCCAAGCGTGCGGAGCTCCTCGGCGTGGATCTCACCGGCGTAGACGTCATTGACCACCTGAACTCCCCGCTGGCAGAGGAGTTCGCGGCCGACTTCGCGGAGCTGCGCAAGAAGAAGGGCGTTACCCTCGAGCAGGCGCGCGAGACCATGAAGGATGTTTCCTACTTTGCCACCATGATGGTGCACAAGGGCCTGGCAGACGGCATGGTTTCCGGCGCTGCGCACACCACCGCGCACACGATTAAGCCTTCCTTCCAGATCATCAAGACCGCGCCTGGTGCATCCGTTGTTTCCTCCATCTTTTTGATGGTGATGCGCGGACGCCTGTGGGCTTTCGGTGACTGCGCGGTCAACCCGAACCCGACCGCCGAGCAGCTGGGTGAAATCGCCGTGGTTTCTGCGAAGACCGCAGCGCAGTTCGGCATCGACCCACGCGTGGCCATGCTGTCTTACTCCACCGGCACCTCTGGCTCCGGCCCGGACGTCGACCGTGCAGTTGCTGCTGTTGAGGCTGCCCGCGGTATCGATTCCTCCGTCAAGGTGGATGGCCCGCTGCAGTTCGACGCCGCTTGTGACCCAGGCGTTGCTGCCAAGAAGGCACCGGAGTCCGAGGTGGCTGGACAGGCAAACGTCTTCATCTTCCCGGACCTGGAGGCGGGCAACATCGGCTACAAGACCGCCCAGCGTACCGGCGGCGCACTGGCAGTCGGCCCGATTCTGCAGGGCCTGAACAAGCCGGTCAACGACCTTTCCCGCGGCGCTACCGTTCCGGACATCATCAACACCGTCGCAATCACGGCTATCCAGGCAGGAGTCAAGTAAATGGCCTACGTACTCGTTCTTAACTCAGGATCTTCCTCAGTCAAGTTCCAGCTGGTTGACCCAGCAGGCAAGGCTACCGACGCCCCGCTGGTCTCCGGCCTTGTGGAGCAGGTCGGCGAGCCGATGGGTGCCGTCACCGTCAAGACTGGTGGCGAGGAATACAAGGAAGAGCTGGAGATTCCTACCCACTCTTTCGGCCTGGAGCGCGCGTTCGACATTATGCATCAGCACAATGTCGGCCCGATGGACGTTGAGGTCATCGCCGTGGGCCACCGCGTTGTGCACGGCGGCCGCCTCTTCTCCGATCCACAGCTGATTACGGACCAGATTGAGTCCATGATTGAGGACCTCATCCCGCTGGCTCCGCTGCACAACCCGGCCAACCTGGACGGCATTCGCGTGGCTCGCAAGATGCTGCCGAACATTCCGCACGTGGCCGTGTTCGATACCGCGTTCTTCAACACCCTGCCGCCGGCTGCTGCGCTTTACGCCATCAACAACGAGGTGGCCTCCAAGTACGACATCCGTCGCTATGGCTTCCACGGCACCTCCCACGAGTTCGTCTCCCAGCAGGTTCCGCGCCTTCTGGATAAGGACCCGAAGCGCGTCAACCAGATCACGCTGCATCTGGGCAACGGTGCTTCGGCAGCAGCAATCCGCCATGGCCGCCCGATTGACACCTCGATGGGCCTTACCCCGCTGGCTGGTCTGGCAATGGGTACCCGTTCTGGTGACATTGACCCGGGCATCATCTTCCACCTCTCCCGCCAGGCGGGCATGTCTATCGATGAGATTGACAACCTGCTCAACAAGCAATCCGGTGTGAAGGGCATTTCTGGCGTCAACGACTTCCGTGTGCTGCGTGAGCGCATCGAAGCCGAGGACCAGGATGCATGGCTGGCATACAACATCTACATCCACCAGCTGCGCCGCTTCATCGGCTCGTACATGATTGCGCTAGGCCGCCTGGATGCGATCACCTTCACCGCGGGTGTGGGCGAAAATGACACTGAGGTGCGTCAGGATTCGCTGTTCAACCTGGGAATGTATGGCATCCACTTTGATAAGGAAGCAAACCTTGTGCGCTCGAAGGAGCCGCGCATGATTTCCACGCCGGACTCGCCGGTCAAGGTCTTCGTGGTGCCGACCAACGAGGAGCTGGCTATCGCACAGAAGTCCGCTGAAATCGCCGATATGGCGCGTGAGGCGGGGCTGTACTAGTCCGCGTTTGGAAGGGGCCAACCTGGTGGTTGGCCCCTTCGTCGCGATGAGTTATCCACAGATTTGACCTGTTGCGCCAATTCCCTCTTGCGCTAGTACTGGCCCGGCTAGTGGACTAGCCCTATGGAACAATTCGGGGGAGTAGTAGAAGGGCAGTCGCTTCCTTGGCATGAAGAGCAGCTGGCGCGGTGTTTGCGGGCGGGCCATTGTGCTAGGCGGGCTGTGCTCGTGGGAGTTTCGGCGGCGCGGGTGCATGGGTTGTGGGTCCTTCCGCCGCGGTGCGGCGAGGAGCCGGTGACGCTCGCTCTGCGCTCTGGCGTTATGCCGCCGCGGAGAGACTGGGGCCACGGCCGAAGTTACAAGAAGATGCGTCTGCCAGATTCTATGGTCGAGAAGGCGCAGGGCGTTCGCGTGACGTCTGCTTTGCGCGCCGCGTTGGATGTCGCGCGCTTCGAAGGCTGGATTCGCGGCTTCGTGGCACTCGAATCATGGTTCCGGATGCATCCTGAACTCGATGTCGAGGCTGCTAAGGCTATGGCTATGGATTGCCTCGAAACTATGGGGCGGGTCAAAGATATCGCTGAAGCACGTCGAGCTATATCGCTTCTCTCTGGTCAATGCGAGTCGCCCTACGAGGCATTATGTATCGCGTTATTGGCACACGCAAAGATGGGTCATTCCATCCAACAGCAAGTCTGGGTGATTCCCAGTGTTCGAGTTGATGTTCTGATTGATGGTTGGCTGGTATTGGAAATTGATGGAGCCGTGAAGTATGACGGCGAAACCTATGGCTCGGATACCCGGCGGGTAATCGTGGAAGAGCGTCGCCGCGAGGTGCGATTGCAGAATGCCGGCTACACGGTATTCCGTGTGACTTCGACTGAGCTGTTTCATCAGCCGCAGAAGTTCCTCGCAGATTTGCGGGCAACTTGGGTGTCTGGCCGTGAGCGGGGACTGCAGCAAGTGGTGCGCCAGGCGTAGGCGCTTCCTCTCACCAGGGTCCTCACCATTTGCAGGTGGTTGGCCTAGATGGTGAGGTCGAGCTGTAACTACTGTGACTGGCGCTGTCTGCTGGGGCTGGTGATCACTCACCTCACCATGTGGTCCTCACCATTTGGGCTGAGGCACGACGCGAATAGTCAAATGGTGAGGTCGCGATGTGGCTAGTGGAGTCAGTGTTCATGGTTGGGGCTAGTGATGGCTATTGAGGTGACGTTCGGGACGGTTGACCTCACCATTTGGAAGGGCAGACATGGCGGAAGGCAGAGCCATCGAGGGGAGCCGCGGAGGCGGACCAGGCTAAAAGTTGGTCACCGGCCGCACCTGGTTCGCCAGGTCCACCAGCGCGTAGCGGTGCCGCGCGAAGGGCGCCTGCCGAGCCAGGGCGCGCAGAGTATCGGCCAAGCCATAGCGTAAGCCGCGCTGCGTGAAGGCGAACTCGAAGAGGTCATTCGGAGAGGCCGCCGCATCGAGGTCACAGTCGCGGAGGAAGTTCAGGCCCGCGGAGATGACTGCCGCCTTGACCTGCAAGAATCGCGGCTCATTTTGCGGGATCTCCTCCAGACGGCGGGCAGCGCGGCGGATACGAGATTCGGAAAGATCGTGCAGTACCAGTTGCAAAATGGTGGTCAGCCGGGCCATGCGGTAGTGGCGCGAGGCGTTGGGCACGCGATCTAGCGTCGTCACGGCCAGCTCCACCTGCTGCTCCGAGCGCAGCTGGCGGGCCAGGCCGAAAGCGGATGAGACCGTGGTCGGGTAGGTGGCCCACACGATTCCGTACAGACGCATCGAGTTAAAACGCAGGTGAGCCGGGTCATCGGTGACGTGATCCCAGATTCCTCGATCGTCGGTAAACAGTTCGTTCGGCAGCTCGTCCAGGCTGGTAGTGAGGTTCGCACAAGCCCGCGCGATGGCAGGATCGATGAGCGAGACTTCGTTGTAGCCCAGCTGCTGCAAGATGAGCTCGTTAATCGCCGCGATAGCCAGCTTCGGCGCCGGCTCGCCCGGCAGTAGGTTGAGGACGTTCGCGAAGTGCACTTGGGCGGCGCGATAGTCGTCGAGAAGCAGCACGGCGACGCCGGAGTACCACTGGAAGCGCCAATCGTTTCCGAGCTTGTCCTCAATCGAGGCGAGCCATTCGCGGGCCTGGCCGGTATAACCCAGGTCGATCATGGAACGCACCACGCCGAGCGGGATTTCTGCGGATTCCTCGTACTCCGGGGCCTGCATGGCCTGACGCAGCGTTTCGAGGGCTTCCTGCGGCTCCGTGTAGGAAGCACCCTGCAGGAGCGCGGCGCCCACGTCGGAGCGGTCCACCAGGGGCGCCGGCAGCGCCGAGACCACCTCGGAGGCGGTGATGCGCACGGTGCGGTCGATGCCGTCAATCAGCTGGTCCGTGCGAAAGACCAGGTGCTTGGTGCCGAAGGTCGTACGCTGTGGGGAAAACAGCGAGTGCTGCGAGGGATGCTGAACGCCATCGCGCAGGGCGATGACCTCGCGGAGCACACCAAAGAGCTGGTCCCGCAGCTGCGATACGCTCTGAAAGCGCTTGGCCGGATCTGGGTCCGTGGCGCGCAGCAGCAGCCGGTAGAAGGAGAGGTAGCGGCGCAGCAGCGGCTCCTCGGCAGGGGAGGGCAGTCCGGGTAAGTAGACGCCGTCTTCCTGCGGCAGATGGAAGGTCAGGCAGGCCAGCGTGCGGCCGATGGTGTAGATATCGGAGGCTACCGAGGGGCCATCCTTGGCAATCTCCGGGGCTTGGAAGCCCTTCGTGCCGTAGATGTGCCCGAAGGCGCCGATGCCGGAGACCGCGCCAAGGTCAATCAGCTTGACCTGGTCCTCGGTGATGATGATGTTCGAAGGCTTTAAGTCGTTGTAGACCACCCCGCGCGCATGGAGATAGTCCAGCGCCGGCAGCAGCTCCAAGATGTAGGCAATCGCGGTATCGACCGGGAACAGGCGGTCTGCCTGGTCGTTGCGCCGCTGTTTGAGCGAGGGGCCGCCCACGTACTCCATTACGATGAAGCCGCCGTCCACGCGGGGGTCATCGATGAAGTTGAAAATCTTCACGATTCCCGGGTGCGTAATATCCGCCAGGAACTCGCGCTCGACCTCTGCGGTGGCGGTCTCGTCTGATGACTTTTCCGCCTGCATGCCCTTGAGCACCACGATGCGCCCGGAGACGAAGTGGTCATTAGCCAGGTAAATCCAGCCCAGACCGCCGTGGGCAATAACGCCCAGAATTTCGTACTGACCTGCCACGATATCGCCGGGAGAAAGCTGCGGCGGGGCAACCTTCTCCTTTGCGGGGTCGATGAGCGCCGCCGTAGGGTTGCGCGGCACGATGAAAGGCAAGCGCGCCATGCCGTCGGCCACCTCGCGGTCGGTGCGCTTGGCCGCACGCCGCTGGCGGAAGGTATCGATGGCCGCGCGCCGCGAGCGCTGCGAGGCATCCTCCTGCTTGCGGCGGTCACGCAGCTGCCCCAGCTCCGCAATCAGGGCGCCGATATTATCCGGGTCGTTGAAGTCGCTGTCCGCATCCGCGCCGTCCTCGTCCGCGAAGGGGTCGAAGGCCACGGCCGAGGTACCCTCCTCATCTGCAAACGGGTCGAAGGGCACTGCTTGGGTGGCATCATGCGCCGCGCTAGCCGACGCCGCACTGGACGCCGTGTGCATCGCCGCCGCCGTCGCTTGATCGTCCGCGTGCTCGCTGGGCTCTTCCAGCTTCTCCGGCTCCAAGTGGTCGAGCTCGTCCTCGCTGAAGCTATGGCCTTGAGTAGGGCTCAACGCTTATGCCTCCTCATCGTCTAGGTAGTCAGGGCTGCCCAAAGCCGGCTTGGCCAGGTAGTCACCGAGCCAGCGATCAAAAAGCTTGTCCCAGGTGCCGTCGCTGTGGATGCGCTCCAGGGTGGAATTGACCTGGCGCAGCAGCGGCCGCGAATCATGGGTGGAATCGGGCTTGCGCACGGCCACGCCGTAGTCCTCCGTGGTCAGCGGCTCGCCGACGATCGAGGTATAGGAATCTTGGGCCACCATGCCCGAGAGGAGGGCGTCGTCAGCCACCACGCCGTCGACCTGGTTGAGCTGCAGCGCCATGAGGCAGTCTCCCCAGGCACGGGTCTGCAGGATATTCGCGGTGGAGGCCTCACGGCGGATGGTGTCCACGATGGTGGAGCCCTGGACCGCGCACAGCGTCTTGCCGGCGGTGTCATCGATGGAGCGGATGCCGGAGCTAGTCAGCACCAAAAGACGGGTCTTGGTGGTCATATACGGCGCGGAGAACGCAACCTCACGCTGACGCTCGGCGCTAATGGACATCGTGCGAATGACAATATCCACGCTTTCATCGTTGAGCGCTCTCGTGCGCTCTGAGGACTCGACGAAGCGGAAGTCCACCTTGTCTGGGTCGCCGAAGATATCGCGGGCAATCTCGCGTGCGATATCCACCTCAAAACCACGTACCTCGCCCGTGGCGGTGTCGCGGTAGCTCATCAGGTTATTGGAGCGGTCCACGCCGACGATGATGCGCCCGCGCTTATAAATGGCAGGAATTCTTTCCTTCGCGCTCTTGCCGTCCGGTTTGTAGGTGCCCTTCAGCGGCGCGTCCAATACCGGCCGGGGCTCGGCGCTGCCGGCGGGCTCGAAAATGGAGTTATCGGGAAGGGGAGGGCCCGCCTCCGCGTCTAAGGAAGCGCGCGGAATCCTCTCTTCCTCGCTGCCTAAGTCGGGGACACCGCAGGAGGCGGCACACAGGGCGGCCGCAGATAAGACGGCTAGAAGGCGAGTGGAATGAGCCATTAGAGGTACTCCTGGAGTCGCGGACGAATACCCAACCAGACGGCGATGATAGCGCCCATGGTCAGCAAGAATACGGCCGTGGCCACCATGGTCATCGCGTTGAGGCCTTCTTCCAGATAGGAGCGCATGGCCACGCGCGCCTCGCCGATGAGCTCCGCCAGCGCGGAATCCACGTCGTTGAAGGAGCTCGCGGTGGTCGGAGCGCCATCCGGGGTAATCGCCGTGGCTTCGTGGATAGCGTCGTCATAGTGGCCGTCGGCAAGCGCGTTCATGAAGACCTCGTGCGAGGCCTCCCATTCTTTGGTGGCGCTTTGTGCGGCTGGCAGGAGGGCGGGATCGGTGACGGGAATGTCGTTGTCGGCAAGCGCGGCTTCGTAGTCCTCGAGGGCCTGGTTGATGGAATAGACCGTCGAGCCAAAGCGCACCGTCATGTCGGACTCGGAGGAGCGCAGGACCAGCGCCAGGGTCTCCGAGGTGCGGGTCTGCTGGGCCTCAATCCGGGAGGCGGTGAGCGAGTCCCACGGACGGGAGACCGTCTCGAAGCTGTGATAGCCGGAGCTCCAGGTGGCGAAGTTCGCCATCGCGGCCCAGGAAAGCGCCAGGAAGAGCAGCACGCTGGCGGCCAAGAAGCCACGGTTGAAGCGGCGGCGCGTCAGGCGCCACAGCCACCACTGCGCGACAAAGAGGAAGAAAAGCGCCGCCACTAAGCCGGAAAGCGGGACCCACTGGGGGCTGGTCAGGCGCTGCTGTTGCTCCTTGACCTTGGCCGTGGTGAGTGAGAAAAGCTCGGCGGCCGCGGGCAGGATCTTGTCACTCATCAGCGAAGAGGCGTTGGACATATACGAGTTCGCCACCGCATTGCCCGCGCGGTGGTTGGTTCGCGCCTTTTCCACCAGGGCGGTATAGACGGGCAGCTCGCGCTGGATAAAGGTGACCAGCTCGCGAATGCGGGCGTCGTTAGTGTTGGTGCCCAAAACGGACTCGGTGGCCGCCACGGAGGCAGCGTCGATGGCCTTGTTATAGCGCTTGCGGTTGATCTCGGAGTCCACGCCCGCCTGGACGAAGCCCGTGGTGGCGACGGTATCCGCCAGCGAAAGGTTGGTGTAGAGGTGGTGCGCCGCGTTAGACATCGGCTCGGTGGAATTGAGCAGCTCGTCCAAGGCCTCGTGGCGGCTGGCGGAAGTATTCGACATCGACAAGCCGGCGGCGGCGAGCGCCACCGTCAGAATCACAGTGACGGTAAAAAGCTTGCCTGGGGTAGTGGCCGCGAAGTGGTAGAGACGGCGGGCCAACCGCGCCGGGCCAGCGAAGGAGTTCATGGCCAGCTGCGTGGCGTTGTTGAAGGCCGGGGTAGCGGGCTCGGTGACTTCGTCGAGCCAGTGATCGCCTGGATGCGCTTCGTGCGCGGCCGGATGCTCGCTGGGACGTGCGGCAGCATCCTCCAACCCTGTGCCAGTCATTCCCATAGAATAGCGCAGTTCCGCGCCGCTTTGGTGATGCACGCCACCGCTGTGCGCTGTCGCTGCACGCTGTCGCATGCAGCGAGAGGATCGTAGGATGGGCGCCATGAAGCAAGGAGAGCACATAAGTGGCGATGGCTGGGCAGCCGGCCCGGGCGGGATAAAGCTATGGGGCAAGTTTGGCGCGGCCGGGCTTTTCCTCCTTGCCGGCGAGCGCGTGCTGCTCCAGCACCGTGCGGAGTGGACCAACCACGGCGGCACCTGGGGCATTCCCGGCGGCGCGCGGGATTTCCACGAAAGCGCCGTTGCGGCTGCACTGCGAGAAACGCAGGAGGAATGCGCCATCGCGCCTGCCGACGTCCTGGTGCTCGGCGAGCGCGTCACCGCCGGGCCCTATCCCGCAGTGGGCGAGCTGCCCGGCAACTGGACCTATACCACCGTCATCGCACGCACCCGTGGCGATGAGCCGTTGGACGTTATTGCCAACGAGGAGTCCAACGAGCTGCGCTGGGTGCACCTCGACGAGGTGGAAAATTTACCTCTGTTGGGGGCATTTCGTGAGGCCATCCCCTCCTTGCGGGCCTTTATTGCGGGCCAACCTCGGTGAGGAGGCTGAAACTATGGCACCCTTGACAGCATGATTGAAGTTGAGGGACTGACGAAACAATATAAGTCTGTCCGCGCAGTAGACGACCTCACCTTTAAGGTGGAGCCAGGCATCGTGACCGGCTTTCTAGGTCCGAACGGTGCGGGCAAGTCGACGACCATGCGCATGATTCTGGGCCTGGATACCCCCACGGCGGGTCAGGCCCGTATTAACGGCAAGGCCTACCGCGAGTTGAAGAGCCCGCTGCGGGAGGTCGGCGCGCTGCTCGACGCCAAGGCCGTGCACCCGAACCGCACCGCGGCCAACCACCTGAAGTGGATGGCGCAGTCCAACGGCATTCCTACTTCCCGCGTGGACGAGGTGCTGGGGCTGGTTGGGCTTTCCGACGTCGCCGGTAAGAAGGCCGGCGGCTTCTCCCTCGGCATGGGCCAGCGCCTCGGCCTGGCCGGCGCCCTGCTGGGTGACCCGGGAATCCTCATCCTGGACGAGCCGGTCAACGGCCTCGACCCAGAAGGTATTCGCTGGGTTCGCTCCTTGGTCCGCGCGCTCGCGGCAGAGGGCCGTACCGTCTTGATTTCCTCCCACCTGTTGTCGGAGATGTCCATGACCGCAGACCACCTCGTGGTCATCGGCCGTGGCCGCCTAGTGGCTAGCCAGTCCACCTATGACTTTGTAAAGCAGCACTCGGATTCCTCAGTCATCGTGCGCTCCGATCACCTCGAAGAGTTCGGCGGCGCGCTGCGTGAGGCCAACGTGGCTTATACAGACGGCAGCGACGAGGAAGGTCGCAAGACCCTCATCATCAATGACGTCAGCACCGATTTCATCGGCCAGCTGGCATATTCCACAGGCGTTCCGCTCAACGAGCTTAGCCTGAAGCGCGCTTCGCTGGAGGATGCGTTCATGCGCATGACCGGCGAGGACGTGCAGTACCACGCCAGCACCCCAGGTGCTGGGCAGCCGAACCAGCCTAACCAGCCTGCCGCATAGGAGGAATGCTAAAAGTGATTATCAATACCCTCCGCGCCGAGTGGACCAAGCTGCGCACCACCAAGTCCTTCTACTGGACCACCGGCCTGATTTTTCTCCTGTCCTTCCTGTGGGCGCTGTTCAACGGTCTCAACGCTGAGATGGACCCAGCGATGCCGATTAGCCCGCTTACTGCCGAGGGCATGAACTCCATCCTGCTGATGCTGGGCATCCCGATCATCATGATCCAGGCCATCATGATCGTGACCACCGAATACCGCTTCGGACTGCAGTCCACGGTCTTCATGGCGAACCCGAATCGCTCCATCGTCGCGCTGGTCAAGCTCCTGATGTACGCGGTTATTGCGGCGGTCATCCTGTTTCTGGCGCTGGTGCTGATTTACTTTGTCTCGGACCTTTCCGCATCCAAGGAAATCGCGGACATCTACAAGCCTTTCGAAGAAGACGGCGGCAAGCGCGCACTGTGGCTCTTACCTCTGCTGGGCTTTATGGTCGTGATCTTTGTGCAGGGCTTGGGCTGGCTGCTGCGCCAGACCGCTGGCACCGTGGCACTGTCCCTGATTCTCTACCTGGGCATTGAGAACGTCGTGCGCCTGCTGCCGAAGGTCGGCGACGACCTCATCCCCTACATGCCATTTTCCGCCTTCGGCAACTGGGCTTCGGACACTGTGCCGGAAAACGTCCCATGGGACTCCTCGGCGGGAAGCGCCATCGTCTTCATCGTTTGGGCGGTAGCGCTGTGGATCCTCGGCGTCTTCGTGCTTGAAAAGCGAGACGCATGATCTCTTGGCCACTCCTGGCTACATTGGCGCTGTTGTCTTCAACAGCGCCTTTTGTCACTCGTCGCCATTTGCAGCGTGCTTCCTCACCATTTGGCTATCTACCCAGGGCTGAAAACCCAGACCTCCTGTTCGTGGATCGCTGCGCTTGCCGACGCCCCTCATTCCAGCAGAGAGCTGCATTTCCAGGTCTGGGTATTTAGTGGGGAAGGGGCCAAACGCGACGGGAGCGCAGGCAGTGTGCGGGGGAGGGCGGCCCAGGCGGCGCTGACGGTGCCGGTGGCGCTATTGCAGCGCCGAGGTCAGGCGCATCACGTTGTCCATGTAACGGCGCACGAAGCCGCGCTCGTTCCATTCCTCCAAGGTCAGCTCATGGCACACCGCGCGGTAGTTGCTAGCAAGCTGGTTAAACTCCGCCAATAAGTTGCCCTTGGCCACCAGCATCGTGGATTCGTAGTTCAAACCGAAAGAACGCATGTCCATATTCGAGGAGCCGAACATGCACAGCGGGTGGCGGCCCGGCTCGTCTGGGTCCGTCATGATGAACTTCGAATGCAGCACGAAAGGCTCTGGGAATTGGAAGATCCGCACCCCTGCCTCCAAAAGTGCCTGGTAGTAGGAGGACTGCGCGTGGTTGACCATGAACTGGTCCGCCTTGGCCGAGACATAAAGCTCCACGTCCACGCCGCGATAGCAGGCAGTGGTGACCGCCTCCATCAAAGATTCATCGGGCACGAAATAAGGCGAAACCATTACCAGGCGGTCTTTGGCGTGGTGCACCAGTGAGTTGAACATGCGCAGGTTCGGCTCCGTGGTGTAACCCGGGCCGGACGGGATGAGCTGGAGGAAGTTGGAGTCCTCGGTATCCGCGTCGTCGTAAGGCAGCGGCTCCAAAGAAAGTGCTTCTTCTGATTCCAGGTACCAGTCCACCGCAAAGACCGCCGACATGGAGGTGACCACCGGGCCGGTGAGCTCTACCATGTAGTCCACCCAGTAGCGGTCCTTGGTGCGGTAGCTGCGCTTAATCATGTTCATCGAGCCCAGAAAGCCCGTTTGGCCGTCGATGATGACCAATTTGCGGTGGTTGCGCAGGTCAGGACGGCGGAAACGAAGCTTGTGCAGCTGCAGCGGCAGCATCAAGCGCCAGTCGACGCCGATCGCGCTAAGGCGCCGGCCGAATTTCCAATAGCCGTGGTACTTCAGGCTGCCAATCTGGTCTAAAAGCAGCTTGACTTCCACGCCCCGCGAGCGGGCGCGTTTGAGAGCCTGGTAGAAGACATCGGTGGCCTCGTCCCAGGATTGGATATAAATCTCGATGTAGACGTACTTCTCGGCGCGGTCGACGGCGCTGGAAATCGCGCGTATTGCCTCGTCGTAGTCGGCGTAAATGCCACGATTGTGGCCCACGAGCGCCGGGAAACCCGTCAGATTGCGATTGAGCGCAATGACGGATTCCACCTCCGGAGAAAGCCTGCCCAGCGGATGATTCGGCGTACTCGCCGTGACGTCTTCCATCAGGTCATGGGCCTCCTGCTGGATGCGGTGGCGGCGGCGATTGATATATGGCGAGCCCATCAGCAAAAACAGCGGCAGGCCCACGATGGGCAGCAGCAAAATAGCCAGCAGCCAGGCCGTGGAGCTCGAGGGTCGGCGGCCTTCGGGCACAAATCCGATGGCCAAGATTTTGATGCCGTAGTCCAAGATGAGGAAAAACAGCTGCCAGAAAGAAAGATCGATGTTTAGTGAGAAGTCCATGCCCCGGTAGGTGCTCCTAACGCACCGAATCGAAGTCAGGCAGATCGAAATCTGCCAGCAGCGGGCAGTGGTCAGAGGTCTTGTCGCCGGCGCGTTCTACCATGTCTACCTGCGCAGATTCCACCGTCGCGGCCAAGGACTTCGAAGCCAGCTGGAAATCGATGCGCATGCCCTCGTTCTTCTGAAAGCGCATCGACTTGTAGTCAAAGTAGGTCCAGCGCTGCTCTTCCGTAAAACGCCGCGTAACCTCCTCAAGGTCTGCCTCCTCCAGCATCTGGAAGGCCGCACGCTCTGGCTCCGTAACGTGGGTCTTGCCGCGGAAGGCCTCGATATCCCAGACGTCCTCATCGCGCGGGGCAATGTTGAAATCGCCGGTGAGCAGCAGCTTCGACTGCGCGCGGCTCTCACTGTAGTGCGCCAGCGCGTAGAGGAAGCGCAGCTTGTAGTCGTAGTGGCGGTCGGTGATTTCGCGGCCATTGGGTACATAGAGCGACCAGATCTCTACGCCGCGAATCCGCGCGCCCACCGCACGGGCTTCCAAATCCTGCGGCTTTTCTGGGTCCTTGGCAAAGCCTGGCTGGCCGGGGAAGGAGTAGAAGACTTCCTCCGGCTCCGCCTTGGAGACGATGGCCACGCCGTTCCACTGGTTCAGCCCGTGATGGGTGACGTGGTAGCCGGCGGCTTCGAATTCCATGACAGGGAACTTATCGTCGGCAACCTTGGTCTCCTGCAGGCACAACACGTCGATGTCGTGTTTGGACAGCAGGTCTACCGCCCGCTGCACGCGGGTGCGGACCGAGTTGATGTTCCATGTGGCTATGCGCATGGACTACAGGGTACCGCCTTTGCGCACGGCATACCCACGGCGATGGTGTTCTAAAAACCCGACTTCACTAAGCAGGGCCAACGCTGCGCTTTCCGACGCCTCCACCTCCACGAATGCATTCTCCGCACCGTTTGCTTTGCCCCAGGCCAAAAGCGCCTCCAGCTGTGAGGGGGTGGCGTTTCCAAGCAGCGAGATTCCCAGCCACACGCGCTCGTCGCCGGATTGGCTGAGCGTGGCGTCGAAAAGCGCGGAGTCAAGGTGCGGCTCGGCGCTCGCAGTGTCTAGGGAGCGGGTAAACACGAGGACCTCGGGCTCGAGCTGCCATGCCGCGGGCTCGTTATCGAGTACGCGCAATGCCGCCTTGCCGATGCGCTCCGGGATGGCCAGGCGGGTGGGCAGGTTGTGCGCGGCGTAGAAGGCGTCGATTTCTTCCATGGGCGCGGGCATGAAACCTGCGGAGGGGCCCAGAGGAATGGCGGAATCGGTGCCTTCGCCGAAGCGCATGAGCCATTGGCCATCATTGGTCCAGACTTTCGTCCCGCCGCGCGCTGCCGCGGCTGCCACCTCGACGGCGCGGATTTCGGAGTTGCGCACCGTGCGCGGCGAGAGCTTCTTGATGATCTTCAGCTGCTCGGCGGGGATTTCCACCGCCTCCAAGTCGGAAGGGTAGCCACCCACCGCCTGCGGCCGGATGACAAGCGGTGAGGTGCTCAGCACATGGCCGATGACATCGGAGTGGGTGCCGCCGAATTCGCGCCGGGCAACCACGCGGTCGCCGACGCTGACGGCATCAGAACGGAAGATATAGCTCATGTCGATTAAGGGCGATTAGGGGCGATTAGGGGTGCAGTCTATTTACGCGCCGTGGCCGAAGGGATCCTCGTCCTCGCCTGGCATCCAGGTCCAGCCGGCCTCGGTCCAACCGTTGCGCTTGATGGTCTTCTTGGCCTGGCGCTTGAAGCGGCCGGTGAGCACGTCGGTGTAGACGTAGCCGTCCAGGTGGCCGGTCTCGTGCTGGAGCATGCGCGCGAAGAATCCATATCCTTCGATGGAAATGTCGTTGCCGTGCTCGTCCTTGCCTGTAACGCGGGCCCAGTCGGCGCGGCCGGTGGGGAAGCCCTCACCGGGCACGGAGAGGCAGCCTTCGTCCTCGGAGCCGTCGTCGGCAGGCATGCCCTCGGGAATCTCGGAGGTCTCCAGCACCGGGTTGATGACGCAGCCCTTGCGCATGCCGCTTTCTCCAGCACCAAGCTGCTTGGCGCTACCGTTTGGGCCGTCGGTGTCAGGGCAGTGGTAGACAAACAGGCGCTTGTTCACTCCTACCTGGTTGGCGGCAAGGCCGACGCCATGGGCGACGTCCATGGTCTCGTACATGTCGGCGATGAGCTGCTGCAGCTCTGGGGAGTCGATGGGCTCAGTGACCGGCTCGGGGGGGTTGTGCAGAACCGGGTCGCCGTGGATAACGATGGGGCGAATAGTCATGCCCTACAGTTTAGGCATGCAATCCTTGTCAGACCTAGACGCGGCCATTTTGGAGTTCGAATCGCATGCCCCGCGCGGTATCGGGCCTAAGGAAGAGGCCATTCGCGCGGAGCTGGATATCTCGCCGGTGCGTTATCACCAGCGCTTGAACGTGCTTCTCGACGCCCCCGCTGCCGCCGAGGCCTATCCGGTGCTGGTTGCGCGCTTGCGGCGCGTGCGGGACGGCCGTCAGGAGGTGCGGCGCGCCGCGCGGGAGGATGCACCAGATTTCCCTAATTAGAGACTAGGGTTGCTGCTGTGACTAATGTGAATTCAGATAAAGCAGCAGAATCCACCTCCACGCCGAGCAAACAGGCGGGTGCGCACCGCAGCTCGTCTAGCGGCCTGCCGCTGCGCGGCTTCGCAATGGTGCTCATTGCCGTTGCTGTCATGCTCGGCATGTGGGGCCTTTACACGCTGACCTCCAAAGACTCCACCGATACTGCCCAGACCGGCAGCACCGGCGTCGCCACGCTGCCGGCTCCCGCCGAGGGCGAGCCCGGCGCACAGGGCGGCCCATCTGCGCAGCCGGGTGCTGCCGGCAGTGCCGCGCGGGGCACGCAGGATGCCAAGGCTGGCCAAGACGCAGCCGGACAGCCTGCCAAGGAAGGCCAGGATGTAGCCGGCCGCGAGGCAGCCAACAAGGACGGTGCCGCTGCCGGCGCTGCTGGCGCTGTAGGTGCAGAAAGCGCTGCGGGTGCCGAGCGCGCCGCCAAGGACATCCCGGTCAACGTCTTTAATAACTCCGGCCGCGCGAACTTCGCTGCGGAGCAGGCAGACAAGCTGAAGGAGAAGGGCTTCAAGATCGGCGAGGTGGGCAACCTAGCTGGTGATATCCTCACCGTTCCGCAGACCACCGTCTACTTCCCGGCAGGCGATAAGGACGCAGAGAGCCTCGCACGCGAGACCGCAGCGCAGTTCTACGGCGCGCAGTCCATCCCGGAGGGTGCCATCGCCGAGTACCCGGCAGAGCTCAAGGCTGAATTCACCAAGGGCAACGCAGTCGTTGCAGTTCTGGCCATCCCGCAGGCCTAAAAGATTCGCAAGATAGATGCACGGTGGAATCGAAGACAAAATCCACCGTGCATTTAATGTATAAGAAAATGCTCTAGCTGGGCCTTGCTGCGGATAGACTCACAAGGGTGAACATCCCGGAAGAATCCTTCACCCGTTCGGCCGGGCCCACCTTGGGCGTTGAATGGGAAGTAGCCCTCGTCGATCCGCACTCTTGGGATCTGGTCCCGCGCGGCGCCGAGCTGATTGAACGCGTGCAGGCGGCCACGCCCGAAATCCAGCTGGAGAAGGAATTCCTCCAAAACACCGTGGAACTGGTCACCGGAATTTGCCACACGGTGCCGGAAGCAATCGCGGATTTGTCGCACAAGCTAGAGCATGTGCGTGCCGCTGCTCAAGGAATGGGCGTGGCCCTGTGGGCCTCCGGCGGGCACCCTTTCACGGACTACCGCGAGAACCCTGTCTCGGAGAAGGCAAGCTACTCCGAAATCATCAACCGCACCCAGTACTGGGGCAAGCAGATGCTGCTGTGGGGAACCCACGTGCACGTGGGTATCCGCCACGAAGACCGCGTGTGGCCCATCATCAATGCGCTGATGACCAAGTATCCGCACCTGCTTGCAATCTCTGCCTGCTCGCCAGGCTGGGAGGGCATGGATACTGGTTATGCTTCCAACCGCACCATGCTCTATCAGCAGCTGCCCACCGCCGGCATGCCTTATCAGTTTGCGGATTGGCGCGAGTGGCAGGACTATATGCGGGATCAAGCCATCTCCGGCGTTATCAACCACACCGGCTCGATGCACTTCGATATTCGCCCGGCGGCAAAGTGGGGCACCATCGAGGTGCGTATCTCGGATGCCTCTTCTAATCTCCGCGAGCTTTCGGCCATCGTCGCGCTCACGCATTGCTTGGTGGTCCACTATGACCGCATGCTTGATACAGATCAGGAGCTGCCCACGCTGCAGCCGTGGCACGTGGCTGAGAATAAGTGGCGCGCCGCCCGCTATGGCATGGACGCCTTGGTGATTACCTCTCGCGCCACGGATGAACGCTGGGTCAAAGACGAGTTGGTTGACTTGGTCGAGGAGCTAACTCCTCTGGCTCGCGAGCTGGGCTGCGAGGCCGAGCTGCAGCTCATCCATGAAATCATCGAGCGCGGGGCCGGCTATGAACGCCAGCGCCGCCTCTACGAGGAGACCGGCAGCTGGCAGAAGGTCGTGGAGGCCACGAGTAAGGAGATGGATAGCCTCCGTCCGCTCTAGGCCCCTCAAGGCTCGGCCTACTTGCGCACTACCGGAATGCGCACGTCGGTGGGGTAGTCCGCCACGTTACTCTGGCGTGCGGCATGCTTGCCGGATGGCTTGCCGTGCGGGAAGCACCCCCAAATGCCATAAACCGCGATGTAGAGGAAGCAAGCAAAAGGCCACAGTAGCCATGCCCACGGATGCAGGTTCTCCATGGCTTCTAGGCCATGGGAGGACATCAAGCGCCACACCGGTGGGGAGACGAAGGGCAGCTCCACGAGCAGCAACGCCACGAAGGATGCCAGGCCCGCCAGCTGCGCACCCCAGAAGGAGGGCAGACGCTTGCCGACGGCCTCATTGACCGCGAGCATCACCCATACGCCGAGCGGTACTACCCAGACGAAGTGGTGGTACCAGGAAAAAGGCGAGACCAAGCAGGTGGCCAAGCCCGCCAGCGCCAGCGCGGCGGAGGAATTCTTATTGATCCAGGCGGTGCGCAGCGCCAGCATGGTCACCATCACCACGATGACCACGGCCAGGACCCACAGCGCGGTGTTCTCTTCGCCGTTGAGACGCGCGATGATCGAGCGCAATGACTTCGCGCCGGGGTGGTCCAGGTTGCCCACGCGATCAGAATTGAACATCTTATCCGTCCAGAAATCCCAGGCATCGGGGATCGTCCGCACTCCCACGTAGACGGTAAAGAAGAAGGTAAACACGCAAGCGAAGGCGGACCACCAGCGCTTCTGGAATAACAAAACCAGGCCCATGAAAGCAGGCGTTAGCTTCATGCCAGCGGCAAGGCCGATGCCGATGCCAGGCAGGCGCAACTTACGCGGTAGCAGGTCGAGGGAGACCAGGAACATCAAAAGGATGTTGATCTGGCCATAGAAGAAGGTGCCGTTTACCGGATCAGTAGCCAAGCTGCTTATAAGCAGCGCGAGGCCTACGAACCAAGAGGCTGGGCCCATCTTGTAGCCACGCTCGCGGATGACCAGCATGATAACGGCGAAAAGAGCGATGCCCGTGATCCACTGCCAAGTCACCATCAGGCCATGGTCGGAAAAACCAGCCATCCACTCGAAGAACCAGCCTGCAAACGGCGGGTAGGTGAAAGGAAAGTTGTGGATATACGGGGCGTCGTAAAGATCGCCGCTCGCCTTCACGTCGGCGCCGGCGAGCTGGTAGATCTTCAGGTCGAAAGGAATCCTGCCAAAGAAGGCGCGCCCGCGCTCATCCGAGACGTTGAAGCGGTAAATCACGAAGGCGGCGAAGGCCGTCAGGACAGTAGCCAACGTGGGCAAGCCGTAGAGCTTTTTCACCTGCTGTTCCCTTCAAAGGTTATTTTTTACGCAAAGCACGGGTTGCTGGTTTGTCGTTTCGGGACATCAGTTCCGGCGACCCGTAGAGGCCCTCACGGCGCGCGATTCGGGAAGTGCGCTGCGCCGTAACGGGACTCGTAATCATGGCAAACAGTACCAGCAACAACAGGATTCCCAGATCACCACGCTCTGCCGGGCCGAAGGAATCTGCGCCGGTGACGCGGAAGAATGCACCCAGGATGCTCAAGATGAGACCTGTCGTTTGCGGCTTAGAAATGGCATGCACGCGCGACATGGTGTCGGGAAAGCGCGCGACGCCGATTGCGGCTGCCAGCACCAAAAGCGCACCGGTGAGGATCAAGATGATCGAGATGATGTCGGCGAAAAGGTGATAGCTCACTAGGCATCCCTCTTTCGGAATCTGGTGACAGACACGGTGGAGATAAATCCCAAAAGGGCCACGACCAGCATCGCGGAGACCACCGAGGTGTTCAGCGTCCAACAAATATAGGCGGCCATCGCGCATTGGAACATGGCCACGAACCCGTCCATGCCCACTAGGCGGTCCAGCGAATTCGGGCCGGTGATAATCCGCCAGGTGGTAATCAGGAAGGCCACGACCAAGATGCCGGCGGCAACGCCCAGAAGAATGTCATAAAGCTGGGGATCCATTAGGGGTGGCTCCTTTCAAAAATCTCAATCATGCTTGCTTCGAGCCCCGCGACGTTCGCGATTTCGCGCTCTAAAGCGGTTTCCGACGCCGCGTCCAGGACGTGGATGGTCAGCATGCGGTTGGCGATGTCGATGTCGGTTACCGTGCCGCCTGGCTGCAGGTTGTACAGGCTAACCGCCAGAGACAAGATAAACTCGCTGTCCAGGCGCATCGGCAGCTCGAGGATGGCCGTCTTCGGTGGATCTTGCGGGCGCACCGCCAGCCAGGCCACCTTGAACGAGGCGTGGAATAAGTCGATGGTCCAGCCCACCATGAATAAGGCTAGCTTGCCCCAGGAGACCTTCAGCTCGGCAATCGGCATGGCAGGCAGTGGCAGCGCAAGCACCACGAACAGGCCCACCAGTAGTCCGCCAACTAGGTTGGCTACGGTGACCTCGCCCATGAGTAGGCACCACATGGCGGTGATCCACGCGATGAACCAGGGGCGGAAGCGGTGGCGGAGTCCAGCAAATTTCATTACTTCGCCTCGCTTTCGGTGGGTTGTGATTTGGGCTGTTCCTGAGGCGCAGTTTCTACCGCCGGAGCTGGGTCCTTGATGGGCCCACGGCGTACTTCAAAAGAATCCTGCTCGTTGGTGTAGCGATCCTTCTGGTTCTTGTGCCGGGTGGGGTTATCTGCGTTATCGCCCAGGACCGCGTAGCGGTAGATGGAATCATCCTGCGCAGACTCGGCGGCGCGGCTGGTCACGCCGGAGATCGGGCCGGCCAGGAAGGTGATGGACACCGAGGCCAGCACCAGCAGGCAGGTGGAAGCCAGCATGCCAAAGGGCACGCGGCCGACGTCTTGGCGCTCGTCGAATTCGACGACATCCGTGACGTCGGAAAGCGGCGATGGATGCGCCATCACGATGTTGCCTTCCGGGGCGTCGGCGCGGTCACGCAGGAAGCCCTTGGACCAGACCAAAACCATGACGTAGAGGGTAAGCAGGGAGGTCACTACGGCACCGCCGATGACCACCCAGGCCTGCCAGGAACCCTCGTTGGCGCCGGCCTGCAGGAGGATGACCTTGCCTAGGAATCCGGAAAATGGCGGGATGCCGCCCAGGTTCATTGCCGGAATGAAATACAAGATGGCGATGAGCGGAGCGGTATAAATCAGCGAGCCCAGGCGCCGCAGGGAAGAGGTGCCGGCCTGGCGCTCGATGAGGCCGACCACCAGGAACAGTGCGGTCTGGACCAGAATGTGGTGCACGGCGTAGAAGATGGCGCCGGACAGGCCCTCGGCAGTGCCCAGCGAGACGCCGAAAATCATGTAGCCGATGTGGCTGACCAAGGTAAATGACAAAAGACGCTTGATGTCGGACTGCGCGATGGCGCCCAAGATACCCACCAGCATCGTGGCGAGGGCAACCCACATGAGCAGCTGGTCCAGCCCGCCAGCGGTGAAGATAGAGGTGCGGGCGCGGATAATCGCGTAGACGCCGACCTTGGTGAGCAAGCCCGCGAAGACTGCCGTCACCAGCGAAGGTGCGGTGGGGTAGGAGTCCGGCAGCCACGCCTCCAGCGGGAAGACGGCGGCTTTGATGCCGAAGGCGATGAGCAGCACCGAGAAAATAGCGGTGCGGGTACCGGCCGGGATTTCCTCCATGCGCATGCCGATCTGCGCCATGTTCATGGTGCCGACCGCGGCGTAGATATAGCCCAGCGTCAGCACGAAGATCAGCGAGGAAGCCATCGAGACCATCACGTAGCCCACGCCCGCGCGCACACGCGCCGGGGAAGCGCCCAGCGTCAGCAGCACGTAGGAAGCCACGAGGAAGATCTCAAAGCCGACGTAGAGGTTGAAGAGATCGCCTGCCAAGAAGGACACGTTCACGCCCATGGTTAGCAGCATGTACGTGGGCAGGAAGACCGCCACCGGCTCGTCCTTGGAACCGTCGCGAATACCCTGCGAGATGGCGTACCACATCACCGAAAACAGCACTACGGACGAGGTAAACAGCATCACGGCGGAAAGGCGGTCAGCCACCAGCGTGATGCCCACCGGCGCGTCCCAGCCGCCCACCTGGAGCGTTTGAATTCCGGCCGTATCGGCGATGAAGATCAGCAGTGCGTTCGCGGCGGCGAGCAACAGCAGCGAGAAGAATGCGATCTGGCGCTGCACGCCGGTAAAGCGTGCGCACAGCATGGTCAGGGCCGCAGCCAGTGCCGGGATTATCACCGGCATGGGGATGAGGAAGCCGGTATAGGGCAGCAGGAAGTTAACCAGCGGAAGCAGCGTCTCAGTCATCGTTTGCCTCCTTTACTGGCTCTTCGAAAAAGTTGGGGCCAAAGGCGTCGCCCTGCTTGGTGGCGCGGCCGGTGGTTGGGTCATTGGAAGCATCGTGGTCCGGTGCCGCCGCGGCGTTGCCAGGGCGGGTGGCCATCGCTGCAATCGCGGTATCTTCCGCGTCATCCTCAATGACGTCGGCGGTGCGGTAGCGGTACTGGCGGTAGGCCAGGGTCAGGATGAAGCCGGTCAGTGCCATGGAAATGACGATGGCCGTCAGAATCATGCCTTGGGCCAAGGGATCGGCGATTTGATCGCCATACTGGGCGGTCTCGCGGCCGTCGATAGGCGGCGAACCCGCCTTGCCGCCGGCCTGCAGCATGAGCAGGTTAGCGCCGTTACCGAGCAGCAAAATGCCCAGCAGCATCTTGGTCATCACGCGGTCCAGCATGAGGTAGACGCCGGTACCGCACAGCACGCCCGCGGCGAGGAGAAGGAACAGGTTTGCTTCCATGTTTATTTCTCCTTTCCGGAGGTCATTGTTCGGCTTGCGGATTGCGCCGTGGCGCGGTTGCGCTGGCGGCGCGCGAGGGAGCGGGCGCGGTCGCGGGCGCGCTGCTTACGCATGTCCTCTTCCTCGTCGAGCTTGGCGCCCAGCGAGTTCAGGATGTAGAGCGTGAGCCCCACGACGATGAGGTAGACGCCGGCGTCGAAGACCAAGGCCGAAGGTAGTGAGACATCGCCCACCAGCGGCACCGGCAGCTTGGTGTAGCCGGTGGTCAGCGGCGGATGGCCGAAGGCAAAGGGGACTACCACCGAGGCGATCGAAATCAGCAGACCGGTGCCCATGGTGCGCCCGCCGTCGATTGGCAGTGCTTCATCGAGCTCCGCGCGGCCGCCGGCGAGGTAGCGCAGGATGAGCGCGAGCGCGGCCACCAAGCCACCGGCGAAGCCGCCGCCCGGCGCATTGTGTCCGGAGAAGTAGAAGTAGAGCGAAAGCGCAATCATCGAGGGGAAGAGCAGGCGAGTGGTGACGTCCACCATGAGCGAGCGGTTCAGCGCCTGCTCGGATTCCGCACCGGCCGCCAGCCAGCGACGCCCGGTCACGCGCAGCGTAGGACGCCGCGAGGAGCGGGTAAAGGACTGGGTGCGGTAGATCAGCGAGGCGATGCCGGTGGCCGCGATGACCAGGACGGTGATCTCGCCGAAGGTATCCCACGCACGCAGGTCCACCAGCAGCACGTTGACGGTGTTTGCGCCGTGGCCGATTTCCTTGGCCAGCTCCGGCATGAAGGTGGAGATGGACTCGCTGCGGCGGGCATTGATGGAGAACATGCCCACCAAGGTCACGCTAAGGCCAACGCCAACGGCAAGCCAGGCGCGCAGGCGCGAGACCTTGGGGTCTTGCTTCCACTCGGTGTTTGCCGGCATGCGGCGCAGCACCAGCATGAACAGCACCATGATGATGGTCTCCACGAGCAGCTGGGTTAGTGCTAGGTCCGGTGCGCCGTGCAGGGCGAAGATGAAGGACAGGCCATAGCCGGTCACGCCGACGATGATGACGCCGGAGAGACGGTTATCGGTCACCGTGGCGGCGATTGCCGCGACCATGATGATGACGGCCGCGACGACCTGCCATGGGTTTTCCGCGACTTCCATGTGCACGTTGGTCAGATCGCCGCGGATCAGCATGATGACCGGCAGGATCATGAGCGTGCCGAAGATGATGGACAGGTTCATCTGCAGCGAACCGCGCTGGGTGGAGGCGGTGGTGCGCAGCGAGAGGGTGCGCAGCGCCTGGAGCACGGAATCGTAGGCGGCGTCGGCTGAGCCCAGCGCCGGGTACTGGAACTGCCACTTGGCCACCACATTGCGCTGCCAGTGCACGATGATGCCCACCACAACGATGAGCAGCGACAGGCCCAGTGGGATGGTGATGCCATGCCAGAGCGCCAGATGGGTGTGCTCGTTGTGGCCGAAGAGATTGTCCAGATGCTGGTTGATGCCGAAGGAAAGCGGGCTCGGCTGCAAGCCCAGAAAGATGGTCAGCGCGATCAAGATCGCTGGCGGAATCCACAGCAGCGGGGCGAGCGCGTGCATGTTCTCCACGGCCTCGGAGGTGCCCAGGCGCACACCGTCTTTGTCCTTCTTTACGGCGAAGGCGCCCCACAGGAAGCACAGTGCATAAGCCATGGTGAGCATGGAGCCCACCACGACGCCGACGAGCAGTATGTTGCGCGGCATTCCCACCAACAGGGATTCGTGGAGGATGGCCTCCAGGGTGGCTTCCTTGGCCACGAATCCCAGCAGCGGCGGGATGCCAGCCATGGAAAGCGCTGGGATGATGGCCAGCAGATACAGGCCTGGTTTAGCGCGGCCCAGGCCGGAAAGCTTGGCGATGTCGCGCGTGCCCGAGGCATGGTCGATGGCGCCGACAATCATGAATAAGGCGGCCTTGAACAGCGAGTGCGCGAAGGTCAGGGCCAGGCCTGCTTGCAGCGCCTCCCGGGAGCCGATGGCCACGATGGAGGTGATAAAACCGAGCTGGGAGACGGTGCCATAGGCCAGAATCAGCTTGAGATCGCGCTGCTTTAGGGCCATCCAGCCGCCCAGCAGCATGGTGAAAAGGCCCAAAGGAATGATCACCAGGTGCCAGGTGGCTACCTCGTGCAGATCAGGGGCGAGGCGGGTGACCAGGTAGATGCCTGCCTTAACCATTGCGGCGGAGTGCAGGTAGGCAGAGACCGGCGTCGGCGCTGCCATGGCGCCGGGCAGCCAGAAGTGGGCGGGGGCGATGGCGGACTTGCTGAGCGCACCGGCCAGGATCAGGACGATAGCGATCGTGATATACGGAGTCTGCGTGATGTGCTCGAAATCTGCGAGTGCGCTGAAGGTCCACTGGCCGGTCTGGCGGCCGAGCAAGATGATGCCCATGAGCATGGCCAAACCGCCCAGGGTGGTGATCATCAGCGCCTGCTGGGCCGCACGCCTCGAGGAAGCACGTTCTCCGTAGTAGCTGACGAGGAGGAAGGAAAGCAGGGAAGTGATTTCCCAAAAGACGTACATCATCAGGATGTTGTCTGAGACCACCAAGCCAAACATGGCGGTGGCAAAGGCAGTCATCTGCGCGCCAAACATCGCAAGGCGCCGCCGGGTTTGGTCGAAGTAGCCCCAGCAGTACAAAAGCACGAGCGCGCCTATGCCTAAGATGATGAGGCTAAATAGCGCTGAGAGCGCGTCCATCCGCAGGGTGATGCTGAGGTTGGCGTCTGGCATCCACTCCAGGTTGTAGCGCAGCGCGTTGCCGTCATGGAACGTGGAGTTTGTCAGCTGGCTGAGTACCCAGAAAAAGCCAGCGCCTGGGGCGATGGCAAGAATGCCGAAGGCAGGTCTGCCCAAGTAATAGATTAAAAATGGCGCGAGGACTGTGGCCAGAATTAGAGTACTCAGAACTGTTAGCACAGTTAAGCCGGATCTCCTTTGCAAGATGGAGACGCGCGAGCATTTTTAGGCGCACGTGCGACGTTATATGTACACGAAATCGAGCATGCGCCGATGAAGACATCTAGGCCACCGAAAAGGCCTGGTTGATGAACCACTGTGAAAAGGAAACCCCACTAGAGGGGTGCCGCTGGCAGCGTCAACGCCCTGCCTCAAAAGAAAGTAGGGGGCGTGTCACATTTGGCGCAGCCAATACGGCCACTATACCGGCATAACCGGCAAAAGTCACAGATTTTTAATTAGACAGTATTATATGGGGCTATTTTGGCTGAATACAGCCTCAATAGCCCCATGAGCTCAAGGCAGTCACAGCGCCTGCTGTGCGGTCTGCCGCGCGATTAGGCGAAGCGCTGGAGGAAATAAGCCTCGGCGGTGGCGATCTTTTCGATCTCGTTTGGATCGACGGACTCGTTTGCCGAGTGGATGGTGGCCTGCGGATCCTCCACTCCGAAAAGTGCGATCTCCGCGTTCGGGTGCTTTTCCTGCAGCTCTACGGTCAGCGGGATGGAACCACCCATGCCCTGGGAGATGGTCGCAGTGCCGTATGCCTCAGCTAGGCACTCGCCGAGCAGCGCTGCGGCTGGCTTTGTAGGATCGGTCTCGAAACCGCGGTTGGCCTCCAGAATGTCGACCTTGATGTGAGCGCCCCACGGAACGTGGTTCTTCAGGTGCTCGGCAATGGCCTCGGCAGTGGCGCGCGGATCCATGGTGGCCGGGGTGCGTAGGTTCAGGTTTGCAGCGGCGGTAGCCGGAACGGCATTGACGGCCTCGGCAACCGGGGTAGAGGTAAAGCCGGTGACTGTCACTGCCGGGCGGGCCCAGATCATGTCGCCGATTTCGGTGGCGCCGGCTGGATCTTGTGAGCCCATGATTTGGGTGCCCTCAAGCATCTGCGCGTCGGTGCGGAAATCTTCCGGCTTATAAGCGGTGGTCTGGCCCTCAGCCAGCGGCCAGGTGCCGGCGCAATCGACGCCGTCGATAGTCGTGCGGCCGTGCTCGTCGCTCAGGGAATCGAGTGCGCGCATCAGCGCCTTAACGGCATCTGGAGCGGCGCCGCCAAACTGGCCGGAGTGTACGCCGGCTTCGAGGGTGTCTACCTGGACATAGATCTGCGCGCCGCCGCGCAGGGAGGTGGTCAGCGTGGGCTGGCCAGCTTTGGCGTTGCCGGCATCGGCGATGAGGATGGCGTCGGCAGTGAAAAGCTCTGGGCGCTCCTCGATGAGTGCGGACAGGCCTTCGCCGCCGCGTTCCTCAGAACCCTCGATGAGGAAGGTCAGGTTGAGGTCGGTGCCACCGTTTGCGTCGATAGCGCGCAGGGCGGCCAGGTGCATGGCGATGTTGCCCTTGCAGTCTGCCGCGCCGCGGCCATACCAGCGGGTATCGCCGGAAGGTGCAGTGCGCTCGGTCAGGGTCAGCGGGTCAGATTCCCATGGCTCGCGTGGGCCGACCGGGACTACGTCGTAATGGGAGTAAAGCAGGACGGTCTTGGCACCCTCTTTGCCGGCGCGCTTGCCGACGAGTGCGGTAGAACCGTCCGCAGTCTTCACCGCCTCGACCTTGACGCCGGCGTCAGTAAGGGTCTTTTCAACCCACTGCGCTGCCTTCTGGGCATCTTCCTCGAGGCCCGGCTCGTTGTGTACGGAGTTGAAAGAAACGAGTTCTTTGAGCTGCGCGAAGATATTCGCGCGATCATTTGCGATGTAGTCAGAAATAGCAGTCATGTTGTCCAACATACTCGCAGGTTTGGACACGCACGCCAGGTGCCGTTCGGGAAACCTGTCCGAAAATTAGTATTGACTGATCGTTTGAGATCGTGCCCGGGTGAACTAGAGTTCTAAGAATATTTAATTCCCATAATTAGATACTCATACCTTCACATCGGTTTCTCGTTAGAAAGGTCTCGGCATGGCACATGACGCCGTCCAGGCTTCCCCCGCATCTTCGTCCCACTTACCAGGGGCAACCGGCAATGATGCAAGTTCTTTGCACGAGCTGACGCTGCGCGGCATCCTAATCGGTGGACTCATCACGTTGGTCTTTACCGCAGCCAACGTCTATCTCGGCCTCAAGGTCGGCCTGACCTTCGCCACCTCGATTCCGGCAGCCGTTATTTCTATGGCTGTGCTGCGTCGCTTTGCCGGGCACAATGTCAAAGAAAACAACATTGTGCAGACCATCGCTTCTGCGGCCGGCACTCTTTCTGCCATCATCTTCGTCCTGCCGGGCCTGGTCATGGTGGGCTACTGGAAGGGATTTAGCTTCTGGGAGACCGCAGCTGTCTGCGCCATCGGTGGCGTGCTCGGCGTGATGTACTCGATCCCGCTGCGCCGCGCGCTGATTACCGGCTCTGACCTGCCCTACCCGGAGGGCGTTGCCGCCGCTGAGGTTCTCAAGGTAGGCGATAGTAACGGTGCGTCGGAAGCCGCTGCGGAAGAAAACGCCCAGGGCTTGCGCGTCATCTTGGTTGGCGGCGTTATCTCCGCGGTGATGGCGCTGTTGGCTGCGATGAAGGCAGCAGCCTCCTCAGTCTCGACCTACTTCAGGCTGGGTTCTGGTGCCACCACCTTGGGTACCTCGCTGTCGCTGGCACTCATCGGTGTGGGCCACCTCGTTGGCCCGGCCGTCGGCTTTGCCATGCTCATCGGCGTCACCATTTCCTACTTCTTCCTGCTGCCGATGCACACTGCGGGCGATGCCTCTGGCCTGGACGCCACTGCGCTGGCTGATACCGTCGATTCCGTTTTCTCCGGCGAGATCCGCTTCATCGGTGTCGGTGCCATGGCCATCGCCGCGATCTGGACGCTGATCAAGATCACCGGCCCGATCATCAAGGGCATTTCTGAGTCTCTGGCTTCCTCCCGCGAGCGCAGGGAAGGTCACACCGTCGATGTCTCCGAGCGCGACATCCCGTTCCCGTACGTGCTTGGCACCATCGTCATCTTGATGGTTCCGATTGCGCTACTACTGTGGGACTTCGTACGCGGCACGGATATCCACGAGCACATGGTCGTGCTGATTACAGTCTCGGTGCTGTTTACCTTGCTGGTTGGCCTCATCGTCGCTTCCGTGTGCGGCTACATGGCCGGCCTGATTGGTGCGTCTAACTCGCCGATTTCTTCCGTTGGCATCATCGCCGTGCTGGCTACCTCACTGCTGATTGCCGCGGTAACTCGCGGCAGCAGCGCGGACCCGCTTTCGCTGGTGGCTTATACTCTCTTCACCGCGGCCATCGTCTTCGGCATCGCCACGATTTCGAATGACAACCTGCAGGACCTGAAGACCGGTCAGCTCGTTGGCGCGACGCCGTGGAAGCAGCAGGTTGCGCTGATTATTGGCGTCCTCTTCGGCTCCGTTGTCATTCCACCGATTCTGCAGATCATGCTCAACGGCTTCGGCTTCCAAGGCATGGAAGGCGCGGGCGAGGACGCTCTCGCTGCTCCGCAAGCTGCGCTGATGTCTTCGGTGGCATCGGGCATCTTCGATAACTCCCTAGACTGGAACCTCATCTTCACCGGTGCCGTCATCGGCGCGGTTCTCATTGTTATTGATGAAGTTCTGCGTAAGACCACCAAGAAGTTCTCCCTTTCCCCACTGGCCGTGGGTATGGGCATGTATCTTCCGGCCGCGCTGACCATCATCATCCCGATTGGCGCAATCCTGGGTTACTTCTACGACAAGTGGGCGGCAAGGCAGGCTAATCCGGACTTCTCCAAGCGTATGGGTACCTTGCTGGCAACCGGCCTCATCGTTGGTGAGTCGCTGTTCGGCGTGGTCAATGCCGCCATCATCGCGGCAGCCGGCGGCGAGTCCCCGCTGGAGATCTTCGAAGGTGGCACCTCCGCCAACGTCTTCGGCCTCATCCTGTTCATCACAGTACTGGGCTTTATGTACCGTTGGACCGCCAAGAAGGTGAAGAAGGCCGAGTAGAACCGCGAAAATGCGAAGAACCCAGTAGGCTCCGCAAACTCCGCAACTTAATTTCTGACACGAACACCCTCCGGAACGCTCACAGCGAACGTACTGGAGGGTGTTCGTGTCTTTCCTTGCACTCGTAGTAGTCGAGTGCCAGAATGGTCGCTAGCACTCCCACCGGGTAAGTGCCAGAAAATCTCATCTATGTGGTTGAGGCTGGTTAACACTCACCAGCCGTGCCGTCGCGGGCGTCCGTATAGATACAGACGTGAGTGTCGTCCTAAACAAATCAAGGAGCACAAACACAATGGCAAAGCTTATTGCTTTCGATGAAGAGGCACGTCGCGGCCTTGAGCGTGGTCTGAACACGCTGGCCGACGCAGTAAAGGTCACCCTCGGCCCGAAGGGCCGTAACGTCGTCCTGGAGAAGTCCTGGGGCGCTCCGACCATCACCAACGATGGCGTCTCCATCGCTCGCGAGATCGAGCTGGAAGATCCTTATGAGAAGATCGGCGCTGAGCTGGTTAAGGAAGTAGCAAAGAAGACTGACGATGTTGCCGGTGACGGCACCACCACCGCTACTGTTCTGGCACAGGCGCTCGTACGCGAGGGTCTGCGCAACGTTGCAGCAGGCTCCAACCCGATGGGCATCAAGCGCGGCATCGAGACCGCTACCAAGGCAGTCGTTGACTCCCTGCTTTCTTCCGCTAAGGAGATTGAGACCCAGGAAGAGATCGCTACCACCGCTGGTATCTCCGCCGCTGACCCGGCAATCGGCGCCAAGATCGCTGAGGCTATGTACACCGTGGGTAACGGCTCCGTGAACAAGGACTCCGTTATCACCGTTGAAGAGTCCAACACCTTCGGCGTGGACCTCGAGGTAACCGAGGGCATGCGCTTCGACAAGGGCTACATCTCCGGCTACTTTGCAACCGACATGGAGCGTCAGGAGGCAGTCCTCGAGGATCCGTACATCCTGCTGGTTTCTTCCAAGATCTCTAACATCAAGGACCTCGTTCCGCTGCTGGAGAAGGTCATGCAGACCGGCAAGCCGCTGCTGATCATCGCCGAGGACGTTGAGGGTGAAGCACTGTCCACCCTCGTCGTGAACAAGATCCGTGGCACCTTCAAGTCCGTTGCTGTTAAGGCTCCGGGCTTCGGCGACCGCCGCAAGGCTACCCTGCAGGATATGGCCATCCTGACCGGCGGCCAGGTCATCTCCGAAGAGGTTGGCCTTTCCCTCGAGACCGCGGAGATTGAGTACCTCGGCCAGGCACGCAAGGTTGTTGTCACCAAGGATGACACCACCATCGTCCAGGGTGCTGGCAACCAGGAGCAGATCGACGGCCGCATCAAGCAGATCCGCGCTGAGATTGAGAACTCCGATTCTGATTACGACCGTGAGAAGCTGCAGGAGCGCCTGGCCAAGCTGGCTGGCGGCGTTGCTGTCCTGAAGGTCGGCGCTGCAACTGAGGTGGAGCTCAAGGAGCGCAAGCACCGCATTGAGGACGCAGTCCGTAACGCAAAGGCTGCCGTTGAAGAGGGCATCGTTGCCGGCGGTGGCGTAGCCCTCCTGCAGGCTGCTTCCGCTTTGGATGCGCTGAATGACCTGACCGGTGACGAAGCAACCGGCGTCAAGATCGTTCGTGAGGCACTGTCTGCACCGCTGAAGCAGATTGCTCACAACGCTGGCCTGGAGCCGGGCGTTGTTGCTGACAAGGTTGCATCCCTGCCAGCAGGCGAGGGCCTGAACGCAGCTACCGGCGAGTACGTTGACCTGATGTCCGCTGGCATCAATGACCCGGTCAAGGTCACCCGCTCCGCACTGCAGAACGCTGCTTCCATCGCAGCGCTCTTCCTGACCACTGAGGCTGTCGTTGCTGACAAGCCGCAGCCTGCTGGTGCAGGCGCTGGCATGCCTGACGCTGACGCTATGGGCGGCATGGGCTTCTAATAGCGCCAAACCTCGAAAGGCGTCCATGTAGCTCCGTGCGAGCTAGATGTTGTCGATTTAAGGCGCCCTACGTGAGATAAAGAACGTCTCTCGTAGGGCGCTTTCGCGTGTCGCTACACGGAAAGATGAAAAGTGTGATTCCAAACCTCAACTTTCACACTAGACAACAATTTTCACAGCTAGCGGCCCATTTTTGAGGCTGAATGGCGGTTGATTGGTTGCGCCTTCGCCTCTATTTGACTGCCTGGAACTCCGGGCGAAAGCGAAAACGGCCAATCTGGGGTCTTTGGTGCACCCCCGCATTGGGGCAATTTTGGAACCGATTTTCCGCTGAATTTCTGAATTTTGGACCGTGTTCATCGGAGCGTTCCTGATGTTTGTTACGCACGTTTGCCAAAGAATTTGATCAATTCTGTCCAGCGTCAGAAAACCCGCTGGTAATAGGCATATCGATTAACTTTTGGGCAAGAAATGACTTAGAGTATGCTGTGTATAAAGTGACGGTTGGGAACTGTGGGGAGCTTTCCCGAGATTTAAAAACTCGAGAGTTTCGGATTGATCTTTGAGCGCTGTGTGACAAAATAGTTACTTGTGACGCCCACAGAGGGTGTCTGCAAATCCGCAATACCCTCGGGTGTAAATACCCGAAACCTATCCAAGGAGTTCATTATGGACCTCTCCATGATTCAGACCCACCTCGACAACTTCGTTGACACCTGGGAAGGCTGGGGCAAGATCCTGGGCAACGTTGGTTCCTTCTTCCAGAACACCATCAAAGTCTTCGACTTCCTGTCCTCCGAGCCTGAGGCATCTGACTTCTTCCCAGGCACCTCTTCCCTGATTGCTGAGAACAAGTAATTCATTTACTTCTCATCGGGGCCTTTTAGGTTCTGATCTTCAATCTTCAAATACTAGTCCTAAGGAGATAAAATGGACGGCTTCATTAACTTCGCAATCGGTTCTTCCGAGTTCGCAAACGACCTGAACATCTACGCAACCCTGATCGATCCGCTCGTTCAGATTGCTAAGGGCGCTTCCCAGCTGATCGGCATGTTCGTCTAAGAACATCCATCGCGTAAGCGATTCTAAGAGCCTCACCTTTTGGTGGGGCTCTTTTGCTATGTCTGGGTGGGGGAGGGCTTAGGGGTAAATCGGTGGAGTTGCGGTGTAATTTAACGCGCCGAATAGTTGGGTGACCGGTAAACTTTTGAGTATGGCTGACATTAAAGACGACGAACTTCCCGAGATCGACCTTGCTAAGACCGACGGCTACGTCGTCGATGATTCTGATGAGGATGACCCGGCGCTGATCATGCCGGATGGTTCCCCCATCGATACCTGGCGAGAGAACTACCCTTACGAAGAGCGCATGTCGCGTGATGAGTATGAGGCCACCAAGCGCGCGCTGCAGATTGAGCTTCTAAAGTGGCAGAACTGGACCAAAGAAACCGGCCAGCGCCACATTATCCTTTTTGAAGGTCGAGATGCAGCCGGCAAGGGTGGCACCATCAAGCGCTTCAACGAGCACCTGAACCCGCGTGGTGCGCGCACCGTCGCACTGGAAAAGCCCTCCCCGCGTGAGTCCACCTCCTGGTACTTCCAGCGCTACATTCAGCACTTCCCAGCAGGCGGCGAAATCGTATTCTTCGACCGCTCCTGGTACAACCGCTCCGGCGTCGAGCGCGTCATGGGCTTTTGCACCGAGTCCCAGCACGCGGAGTTCCTGCGCGAGGTGCCAATGCTCGAGAATATGATTCTTGGTTCCGGTATCTCCCTAACCAAGCTGTGGTTCTCCGTTACTCGTAAGGAGCAGCGCACCCGCTTCGCTATTCGTCAGATTGACCCAGTGCGTCAGTGGAAGCTTTCCCCGATGGACCTGGCTTCCCTCGACAAGTGGGACGACTACACCAGCGCGAAAGAGGAGCAGTTCCGCTACACGGATACTGAAGAGTCGCCGTGGATCACCATCAAGTCCAACGACAAGAAGCGCGCCCGCATCAACGCTATGCGCTACGTGCTCTCCAAGTTTGAGTACACCAACAAGGACCATGAACTGGTCGGCGAGCCGGATCCGCTCATCGTTATGCGCGGCCGTGACCAGATTGGTGACTAGCGTTAGTTTCGCCGTGGGGATCTAAGCGGCTGAGAACGTCGAAAGGCTGGATGCACGATGCAATCCAGCCTTTTGCTTTGCGTCCTATCGCCCTAAGTGCCAAATCGTGGGCCCACGATGGCTAAATCTTCCCACGATTTGGCATCTAGGCAGGCACGCCGGCGAGAAAATGCCGCTGCAGCCAATTCCTCAGAGGAAAATCGGCGGCAGGCCGGGCTTAGTCCCACGGTTCAATTGGATTGCCCTGCCATACGGAGTTGGCGGGCACGCGGTCGCCGCGCATGACGAGCGAGCCGGGGCCGACGGTGCCGGCGTCGCCAAGCAGCGATGCTGGCAGTGCAACCGAGTGGGCAGCAAGGGTCGCACCGTCTTCGATGGTGACGGTATCCAAGCTCATCACGCGGTCCTGGAAGAGGTGGGTCTGCACCACGGTGCCGGGGCCCACGGAAGCGCCCTTGCCCACGTAACAGAGGTCCGTCTCCGGGAACCAGTAGGAATCGATCCAGGCGCCCGCGCCGATTTTTACGCCCAGCGCGCGCAGGCCGAGGTTGATCTCCCCAGTGCCCAGCGTGTGCTGGAAGAACCACGGCGCGGCGACGGCCTCAACGAAGGTGTCCTGCAGCTCGTTGAGCCACACGAACGCGGACCACAGTGGGTGGTCGGCCGCGCGGTGCTTGCCCACGCAGATCCACTTCACGGCCACGGTGATGGCCATGCTGACCGCGCCAATTGCCATAAGCAGCAGTCCAGAGACAGCCCAGGCAAGGCCCACACCGTAGTTATCCACGAGCACGTACATGGTGGCTAACGTTGCTGCCAGCAGCATCGCCGAGGTCATCGGCGCGAGCAGGCGCATGGTCTCAACGAGACCGCGGGCCGCCTTCACTCCGAAGCCAGGGTTATAGGTCAGGGACTCGCCCTGCACGCCCTCAACGCTGGCCTCCACGCGGCGCATGCGCTCCGGCGGCGAACCCCACCAGTTCGAGCCCGACTTGGACTTCTTCGGCGTCGAGGAGAGCACCGCAACCAGCGAGTTCTTACCCAGCTTGCGGCCCGGGCCCGTGATGCCGGAGTTGCCCACGAAGGAGCGCTTGCCCACCTTGGTCTCGCCCGTGAGCATCCAGCCGCCGCCCAGCTCGTAGCCGCCGATCATCGTGTCGTCGGCTAGGAAGGCGCCGTCCTTGATGTCCGTCAGCTTCGGAATCATCACTGCTGTGGAAATCTCCACGTCTTTGCCGATCTTCGCGCCCAGCGAGCGCAGCCACGTCGGGGTTAGCTGCGAGGCGTAGAGCGGGAAGAGCGTCGTGCGGGCTTCGTCCATGAGACGCTCAACGGACCACAGGCGCCAGCCGGCAGCAGACCGTACCGGAGCCACGCCAGGCTTGAGGCCGATGGACAGAATCCGCACGCCCAGCCAGGTCTGCGCCATGAAGCAGGCGAATGCCGCCAGTGCGCCTAGCGGCGCGAAGAAGATCGAGCCGATGAAGTCGTTGCCCGCGGTCATGCTAAGGCCTGCGACAACGACGGCCGCGCCCACAGCGAGAGCTACCACCGGCTGGATGGCCAGCAGGATCGACGTTGCGCCGTAGAACGCAACCCACCACGGGCGGCGCTTCGGCGGCTCGGCGGGGAAGCGGTGCTTGGAGCGGCCTACCTTCTTGGCAGGCGAACCGGACCAGCGCTGACCGTCCTTGATCTTCTTTCGAGCCGTGACCGTGGAGCCGGCCTCCACGTGGGCGTACTTGCCCACATTGGTGCCAGGCAGCAGGGTAGATCGCGCGCCAACGCGCGCGCCTTCGCCAACGTTGATGGCGCCAACGTGCAGTACGTCGCCGTCGAGCCAGTAGCCAGAAAGATCCACTTCCGGCTCGATAGCCGCGTGGTCACCCAACTTGAGTAGGCCCGTCACCGGAGGTAGAGAGTGCAGGTCCACGCCGCGGCCAATCTTTACGCCGAGTAGGCGCGCGTAGTTGTTCACCCACGTTGCGCCCGCAATCGAGCGTGAGCCCGAGGCATCAGCCCAGCGCTCCGCGGCCCAAATACGCAGGTGCGCCGAGCCTCCGCGCGGGTAGTCGCCCGGCTTGATTCCCGCAGTGATAAGGCGCGCGCCGATGCCGCCTATCGGGATGCGGCCAATCGGAGTCGCAAAGAGCACCACCATGACGGCAACCAGCCACCACGGGGTAGTCAGCGCCCAATCCACACCGAGCGCGTGCGCCACATTCGAGCCAAGTAGCAGCCAGGTCAGCCACGAAGTCGCAGCCAAGGTCATCACTGGAATCTGGATGAGCGTCTGCGCCACGCGCGTGCCCATGCCAACCTTGTGCACCGTGCGTTTGGGCGCAGCCGAAGGCCGCTCCTCGACACCGCCGATGTGCTCGGCCAACGAGCCCAGGCGCGGGTGGTCGTAGAGGTCACGCACCGCCACGGTGGGGTAGCGCTCACGGATGCGGCCTACCAACGTCGCCGCGGCCAGCGAGGTGCCGCCCAGGGAGAAGAAGTCCGCGTTCTCATCCGAGACAGAAACGCCCAGCGTCTCCACCCACAGCTGTGCCAGCCACTGCTCGGTCTGGGTAAGGCCCGCGGCCTCCACACCAACGCCTGGAAGTGGCCACGGCAGGGCCTTCTTATCCACCTTGCCCGAGGTGCGCACCGGCAGCTCTTCCATCACGCAGATGCGCGGGACGAGTGCAGCCGGCATGGTCTCGGCCAGACGCTCGTGCGCGGCTTTTTCGTCAAAGCCCTTCGCCTCATCCTCCAAGGAAACGTAGCCCACCAGCACGGACTCGCCGCCCGGCGTCTTCTGCACTGCCACCGCGGAGTTATAGACGTTCGGCAGGGCCGCCACGTTGGCTTCAACCTCGCCGAGCTCGATGCGCCGGCCGCCAATCTTGACCTGGTCATCGATACGACCTACGAAGTACAGGCCGTCTTCCTCCAGACGGACGTGGTCGCCCGTGCGGTACGCGCGCTCCCACGCCATCGAGTCCAGCGGCGCGTACTTTTCCGCATCCTTTGCCGGATCCAGGTAGCGCGCCAAGCCGACGCCGCCGATAACCAGCTCGCCGACCTCGCCCACGCTCACCGGGGAGCCTTGCTTATCCACGACCACCAAGTCCCAGCCGTTCAAAGGCAAGCCGATGGAAACCGGCTGACCCGGCACCATGCGCTGGGCACAAGCGACGACCGTCGCCTCCGTCGGGCCGTACGTATTCCACATCTCACGCTCGTCTGTTGCCAGGCGGTCTACCAGCTCCTGCGAGCAGGCCTCGCCGCCGACGATGAGCAGGCGGATATTGTCCAGCGCCTCCGCCGGCCACAGGCCCGCCAAGGTCGGCACCGTGGAAACAACCGTGATGTCGCGGCGGATGAGCCACGGGCCTAGGTCCATGCCGGAGCGCACCAAAGAGCGCGGCGCCGGCACCAGGCAGGCACCGTGGCCCCAGGCCAGCCACATCTCCTCACAAGAAGCGTCGAATGCCACCGACAGCCCGGCTAGCACACGGTCGTCGGGGCCGAGCGGGCCTTGTGGGTGATCGACCAAAAACAGCGCCGCCTCGGCATCCACGAAAGCAGCCGCGGAGCGGTGGGTGACGGCCACGCCCTTCGGCTTGCCCGTGGAACCGGAGGTAAAGATGATCCACGCGGTATCATCCGGCGTCGGTGCACCCTGGTGGGCGTCCTTTCCTACGCGCTCAGCTGAACGCAGCGAGCGGAAACCCTCATCCGTAAACAGGCCATCGATGTCGGCCTCGCCAAAGACCATCTCGGCGCGCTCGTCGGGATCGTCTGCGTCGACCGGCACATAGGCCGCGCCCGCAGCCAAGGTAGCCAGAATCGCGAGATAGAGCTCTCGCTTGCCGGAGGTCATGCGGATGCCGATGCGGTCGCCGCGGCAGACGCCGTTGGCCTGCAGCTCGGCGGCCCATGCCTGGACATCGGTGATGAGCTCTGAGTAGGTGAGCACCTCGCCGTCGTCAAGCGCGGCGGCGTCCGGGTTTAGCTCTGCAGTGGTTTGCACGATGTCCCACAGTGTGCGCTCGCGCGGCGCGCGATCCCGCAACAGGTATTGCTCCGGAACATGCACGAAGCCCGCGCCGGGCTGCCGGGAATCTAAAAGGTCTTCGGGCAGCGCGTGGCGCCCGGTACTAGCGTCCTCTTCCGCCATTTAAGCATCACCCTCGCTTGAAGACATGATGGCGCGGGCCAGCTTGCGCAGGTGCTTGAGCTGCTTGGAGGTGGACTCGTCGAGGGCTTCGTCCTCGGCTGCGGCGACGAGCTCCGCGAGCTCCTTGTGGGCCTTCACGCCTTTCTTGGTGGAAGCCACGATCTGACGGCGGCGATCCTTCGGGTCGCGCTCGCGCTTGGCCCAGTTGCGCTCCTCCAGGGAATCGATGAGGCGCACCATGTCGGAGGCGTCGATCGCGAGGGTCTCGGAGAGCGCGGACTGGGAAGCAACGTCACCATCGACGAGGCAGGTAAGTACCCAGTACTCGCGGATGGTGGTCTGCCGGGTGCTGAGCGCTTGCTCGACGCCGTCGCGGGTGCGGCGGCGGAGGCGCTCCAGCTGGAAGGAAGGAGACTCTAGGAGCGCGGTAGGGATGGAAATAGAATTCAATGAAGGCATGCCGATGATTCTAACGCGCCTACGGCGGAACACCTAAATTATGGGTTATGGCCCATTATTTTTACGCCGAGGCTAGCTTCTGAACAATGAGGGTGTTAAGGGATACGCCCTCTCGCTCCGCTTCAATGGTGAGGCTCCGGTGGAGCGATTGAGGGATGCGAAGGTTGAACTTTCCGGAAAAGCTGCGTTGGCCAAAAGGTTCTGGGGCTTGCTCATTGTTGCGTTGCATATCTTCTAGAGTTTCTTCGACGATGCTGCGCAGCTCGGACTCAGCGGTAGCTGCAGTGGAGTCGAGCCATGACAAGGAGGGGAACTCTAGGACTGTGGCAACGAATTCTCCATCCTCTTCGGACCACGCGGTTTGGTAGGTGTATTTGTCTGCGAGGTTCATGGTCTGCTCCTAGAAATAGAAGTCGCACTCAAGTTGCAGCTCAGAGAAGCGAACATTATTCCGAGAAGTCCGCATCTTGATGAGGATCTTTTCTATCTTTGAAACCACACTTTAGTGGTACCGTAAATGGTACCACTACTGTGTGGGGTAAACCATGGGACAACCTTGGGCCTTCCAACCATCCGTTCCGCCCTCGACGTTGATGACGTCCCAGCCCTTGGTGTGCTCCAAGTACTGGCATACCTGCATGCTGCGCCCGCCAAGGTGGCAGATGACGTAGACATCGCGGTCCGAGTCAATCTCGTCGAGGCGCTCGACAAGTTCGCCCATCGGAATGTGCGTGGCGCCTTGAGCATGCTCGGTGTTCCACTCGTGGTCCTCGCGGACGTCGATAAGCTGGGCGTTCTCAGGTACTTCCTGTGGCGTTACGTTTCTCATGCCCCATACCCTAGTCACGCGGAGGGCCTAGTGTTGCTACTCCACTCGTCGCGTCCATGGAAGAGCTTCAAACTCTGCGCGGTCTCCGTTCACAAACCGCTCAAGGAGGGACAAGGCTTCGTCGATGTCCTCAAGGAGCATCTGGAAGCTTTCCTCCTCACCGTTGTTGTGGCCCCATTCGACGAGGTAGCGCGCTGCTCCTGTTTCTGAGGGTTCCACGCGGTCGACCTGGCAGTAATCGCCCGGAACTATTCGGTCAAAGGCCGCTACCCACGCTCCCACTTCGGGGAAGCCGTCCTGGCGAACTGCTTCGAGAAGGTCATCGTTGAAAAGACATGCGGCCGAGCCGAAGACCGTGGCATTGACCATGAAGCGCTCTTCCTCAGGGATATCTGAGGACGACTTCTGATCTTGCCAATTCACTTTGTCCACCAATTGCGCTGGGGAGTAGGTGAATTCAACCATCACATCCAGAGCAAGGGGCAGTGGGGTAGAAGGGATTTCGTGTAGTTTCCCGTCGGGGGTGACAAGGTCAAGCGAAACGTTGTCGCCCGTGTAGGTGGTTGCCAAGGTATAACGCTCCTGGAAGTCCACCTGACTCCCGGATCGAACCTCAAGCTTCCATCCTGTGAAGAAGCGAAGCCCAGCTTCGAGTACGGAGGAGGATGTAGCCACCTCCCAAGTGTTCACATACAACTTATCCGCGAGTAGCTTCAACTGGCAGCTCTCAGCCCCTGGAAGCGGTTTGCCCGACGGGTTATACAGCGCCAGGGAATCATCGACAACAAGCGAAATGCCATAGTCCTGTGCCAGATGAGTTAGTCTCTCGATCGTGACCGTCCTGACGTCAGCAGGGATGAGCAGCCGAGTAAGTGCTTGGGCCTCTACCTGTTCCTCAGCGAGGAGGATTTCGCTTCCGAGCTTTGTGTTAATCCTCTCAATGTATTTCTGCATCCGAGGGCTGGGCTCGCCATTATGGTCAGCGCGGATGCGGTGCATCATGCATACTGATGCTTCAGTCCACTGTTCCTCGCGCTCTGGTAGCTCCATTGCTGTGACCGTGGTGTACGGCGCGGGATCCGAAGATGAAGAGTCCGGGAAGACCGTGGAAATCATCTCGCCGTTGCCGTCTAAATAGTGCTCCGCCACTGCGATGACTTCGTCTGCAATATCGAAGGTCTGCACATTGTCGGTGCCGAGGTTATCGTAAACCTTTGCGGTCCACTGTCCCTGTGCATTGCGGCCGTAGGCCAGGGAAAATGTTGGCCATTTGTGCAGGTGGACCATCACGCCTTCGGGGAGCTCCTTCACCGCGTCCAGCCGGCGCCAGGGTGTTTCGTGGCGGACTGAAGGATCCAGGATAGGTTTTGATGCGCGCTGAGAAAGCGGCTCCCATGCGAATTCTTCGATCAACGGGTTGCGATCACTGAAGGAAAGCAGAATTTCTCGTGCTTCTTCGTAAGTATCGACAGTGAGTGTGCGGAATACCGGTTCAGTGGCCTCTGGAGGGAGGCTGGACCATATCAGTTCGAACTGGCCGCTTGCGCGCACGTGCATGGACATTTCGAGGCCGTAGCTTCGTTCTTCCGAGCCATAGTTGATTACCTGAATCCACGTCTGTTCGGACACCGGCAGGCGGAGTGCGTCTTCAAAGGCGCGATCAAGCATAGGTCTGCTGACCTGTCGCCACATAGTTCCCATGCAGTTCCTGATGGAGGAAAGGCCATTGCTGCTCGTGGGGATTCCAGTCGCATTAAAGAGGATGTCTGTGGTTCCAATGAAGACCACCAAGCCGTGGTAATACGCCAACAAAGCTAGCTTTTCTTGGAGCTCTAAATTGCTGGAATCCATCGTGACCGTGACGGCCGAATGCGCGGGCACATCCTGACCGAAGAGCTTGGAGAGTGCCGCCGATGCCTCTTCCATTTCTGGATCCGGCTTACGAAAGGAATCCAGCCCTTCCGTCTGTATTAACTCCAGAAAATAGTCATGGTCGGCAATCAATGCTTTCGTAAAGCGCACGATGTTGAGCTGCACGTCCATTAAGCGGGGTCCTTCCGGGGTGAGTTGGGCAAGGGCACGAACAAGCTTATGCGTCTTGAGTCACAGTTTTCTTGGGATCCTCTGGACGGTCTCTGTCAGGGCGCTCTTGTCGACGGTGGGCGGGCGCGGGCTTTAGCGGTGCGCTGAGAGGTACTCCAAGATTGCCTTGACGCGGCGGTTGTCTTCGCTGGGATCTAAACGCAGCTTGGTGAAGATATTGGAGACGTGCTTGGCCACCGCGGCGGAAGAAAGGACGAGCTCGGCGGCGATGTCCTTGTTGGACTTGCCGCGGGACATGAGTTCGAGCACCTCGCGCTCGCGCGGGGTGAGCTCACCCAAGCCGCTGCGCCCGGAGCTCATTAAAGCCTGAGCTACGGTGGGGTCGATGACGGTGCCGCCCTGGGCCACCACGTCCAGGCTGGAGAGGAAGTCCCGCACTTCGGAGACGCGGTCTTTCAGAAGGTAGCCGGTGCCGGCATCGGGGGAGTCGAAGAGCTCCACCGCGTATGCGGGGGCCACATATTGGGAGAGCACCATGACGGGCAGGCCCGGGTATGCGTTTCTTAAGTTCACGGCGGCTTTCAAGCCGTCGTCGCCCATGCCCGGCGGCATGCGCACGTCCGTGATGACGATGTCCGGAAGCTCATCGCGCAGCTTGTCCACCACCGCCTCAAGCGCCGGGGCGGAGTCCGCCTGGCCCACAATTAAATGCCCGCGGCGCTCCAACAGGCCGGCGAGGCCCTCGCGCAGAATGGCGGAGTCATCCGCCACGACGATTCTCAAACTCATTGGTGAACTCCTGACTGTCCGCGATCGAGAAGAAGGGGAATCGAGCACGCCAGCCTCGTCGGCCCGCCCGGGGGAGAGCTCAGCGTCATCTCTCCGCCGAAAGCGGCGAGGCGCTCGGCCATTCCCGCCAGGCCGTGCCCGGGGACGACCTGTGCGCCGCCGTGGCCCTCATCCACCACGGTGATGCGCAGCGAATCGTCCGAGGTCACCAGCACCGAGACTGGCGCGCCCGGCGCATGCTTGGCCGCATTCGTCAAAGCTTCCGTGCCGAAGAAATAGCCGCAGGCCAGCACGGAGGCGGAGAGCTCAGGCAGAGGATGCGGGGCGAAGACGCTGACGTGGGGGCCGTGGGAGGAGGCGGCGTCGGCAAGCGCGGCGACCAGGCCGTGATCCTGCAGCACCTGTGGGTGAATACCGTGCACCGTGGCGCGCAGAGAACTCAGGCCGCGGTCCACGTCCTGCTTAGCAGCGGTGAGGAGCTCGGTGAGGTCAGCGGGGGCGTCGAGAAGAGCCTCGCCCAATTTCATGCTCGCGGCCACGAGGTATTGCTGCGCGCCGTCGTGCAGGTCGCGCTCGATGCGGGCGCGCTCGACCTCGTAAGCGTCCGCGATGGCGCGGCGCGAGGCCGTGAGCTGCGCAATCTGCTGCGCCTGCTGCTGCTCGTGCGTGGTGGGTTGGGGCTTTTTACGGAACACGGTTCACAGCATAACGGGCGCCCCGAACTGCAGGGGTAGTGCTGGCACTACCTTAAAGAGCAACGCTAGGGCTGTTCTTTCCGCGGGCCCGGCACGGTGGAATGAGAGACATGGCAAAGACACTTTCCCTGACAGACATCACCAAGGATTTCGGCGGCGGCCCGGTGCTCGCTGGAATCTCCCTCGACATTGAACCGGGCGAGCTCGTGGCCGTCATGGGGCCGTCCGGCTCCGGCAAATCCACGCTGCTGCACTGCATGTCCGGCGTGCTGACGCCTACGCACGGCAGCGTGCGCTACGGCGACGAGGAGCTCTCCGCGCTTGGCGACGGCCCCCGCTCCCGCACCCGCCTGCGCAACTTCGGCTTCGTCTTCCAAGACGGCCAGCTGCTGCCGGAGCTGAGCAACGTGGACAACGTGGCGCTGCCCGCCATGCTCAACGGAGTATCGCGTGGGGCTGCCCGCAAGCGCGCGATGGAGCTTCTTGGTCAGCTTGGCCTTGGCGGTTTGGCGGATCGTCGCCCGGCGCAGGTCTCCGGTGGCCAGGCGCAGCGCGTGACCATCGCGCGTGCACTGGTGGCAAATCCGGGCATCGTCTTCGCCGACGAGCCCACCGGTGCGCTGGACCAGTCCACCGGCCACGAGGTGATGCAGATGCTCACGACCATCGTGCGCCAGTCGGGTGCCAGCCTGGTCATGGTCACGCATGACCCGAAGGTGGCCGATTGGATGCAGCGCCGCGTGGAGATTCGCGATGGCATCATTCACGACGACCGCCGCCTTGGGGTGATTCGATGAACACCGCGACCCTAGTTATGGACCTGCAGCGCGAATCTATTCGCGCGCGCTCAGGCACGGGAATCGTCTCGATGCTGGCGATTGTGAGCTTGACCATTGGCTCCGCCATCGCCTTCCTCGTTGCGGGTGGTACCTGGATGTTCTGGCAGCGCGCCCAGCACGTCGAGGATGCCGCCCCGGCACTCAAGGAGGCCTTCGGCAACGATATTACGGCCTGTTTTTATATCTGGTTCGCCCTAGCCCTTTTTGCCTGCGCGTTCATTCTTCCGGCGCTGTTTAACCTCACAGCCCAAGCAGCCGTCCTCGGTGCGTCCGGCAGGGAGCAGCGCCTGGCCACCCTGCGCCTGTTGGGGCTGAGCTCCCGGCAGGTGGAGCGCATGGCCATTGTGGAGACCGGCCTCCAGGCGGTGATCGGCATCGTGCTCGGTGGGCTGATCAGCCTGCTCGTCGCGCCGGTCTTCACCCAGCTGGATTTCCAGATGCGCCCCATCGCTCTGTCCGAGCTTCTCCTCCCGTGGTGGGGCTACCTCGCCGTGGCGGGTGTGCTTTTCCTGCTGGCCATCGGCGCCGCATTCGTCGGCATGCAGCGCGTGCGTGTGAGCCCGCTGGGCGTGGCCAAGCGTCAGATGCCCGCGGCTTACCGCTGGTGGCGCGCCATCGTCTTCCTCATCATCGTGGCGGCCGGTGGGGTTTTCCTCTTCGGCAAGGCGGGCCCGCCGACCGCCATGGTCATCGTGGTCATGTTCGGCATGCTGATGAGCATCAACCTCATCGCTCCCTTCATCCTGCAGCTCGGCGCGCACATCTTGTCCCTCTTCCCAGGCACCGCGCACTTCGTGGCCTGCCAGCGCGTGGCGGGCAATGCGCGCCCCGCCTGGCGGCGGAGTGCTGCCATCGGCTTCTTCGGTTACTTGGCGGGATTCCTCGTTGCCGCGCCCCTGGGCGCAGACGCTTTGGCCCTATCTCTGAAGGAAGACCCGGGGACGAACGTGGTGTTCAAGGACATCTCCACCGGTGTCTTGTTAACCCTCATCTTCGGCTTCACGCTGACCACCATGTCCATCATCCTGGGACAGGTCTCCGGCATTTTTGAGGACAAGGAGCTCATCCGCTCCCTGGATCTCATGGGCGTGCCGCGCGGCTTCCAGTTCCGCTCCGGTGCCTGGACCGTCATGGGCCCGGTCGTGGGCTTGAGCTTCTTCGGCTTCCTCTTCGGCGGTGGCATCGCCTCGCTGATGTTCTTCTCCGGCCTCGATTCAAGCGACGTCGACGTGAGCGCTCGCCTGCTTATGGCCTTCGGCTTCCTGGCGGTGGGCTGGGTGGTCACGCTTCTTGCCATTGTCCTTGTTGAACCGTTGCGCGGCTACGTGCTGCGCACAGGAGGTCGAAAAGAATGAAAACTGTACTGAAAATTTTGGCGGACTCTTAGTCGTTGCCTTTATCGCGGTGCTCGCCGCCGTGTACTTCCTCGGCCCCTCCTATGGCGGGGCGCTCCTGGGCAAGCCCTATATTCTTTTCAACACCAGCGAAAAACGTATCAACACCGCGATGGTGGATACCGCAGCGTATACCGGAATCTATGGCGAGAGCGAAGAATTTCAGCGCGCCCGCGAGGCCTTCAAAGAGGACCCGACCAACGCGGAGCTCCTCGTTGCCGCCATCGATGCCGCCGGCGGCAAGCACTCCAAGGTCTTTAACACCGAGAAGGAAAAGGCCATCGACAACGCCGAGCCCTCGGTTTCCTTCGAGGACGGCATCCTGCGCGCCACCGTCCCGTCTATCGGCCGCCACGATGATGGCCAGGCCTATGCCGATACCTTGGCTCAAGGCCTGACTGCCCACCCGGAGGCCTGTGCCGCCGTGGTGGATCTGCGTGGCAACGACGGCGGCGATATGGGCCCGATGTACGCGGGCTTAAGCCCCCTGCTGCCGGATGGCACCGCGCTCTCCTTCGTCAGCCGCATGGGCACATCTGACGTGGTCATCGACGGCAATTCCGTCACCGGCGGCGGCACGCCCACCACCACGTCGGGCGGCAAACTTGAGGTTCCCGTCGCCGTGATTACCGACGACGAAACCGCCTCCTCCGCCGAAGCCACCCTCCTGGCCTTCCGCGGGCTGGACAACGTGCGCACCTTCGGCGAGCCGACCGCCGGCTACGCCTCCGCGAACGTGGTTCTGGATTACCCGGACGGCCGCTCGCTCATGCTCACCACGGCCAAAGACAAGGCGCGCACCGGCGAGGAATTCGCCGAGGACCCCATCGCCCCCGATGCCCCGGAATCCGAGCTCGATTCTTGGCTCGCTTCCCGCTGTGGCTCCTAAGCACGTTGCGGCTTCCTAGCCGCAACGCTCGCCTTCCCACCGCCAGTAGTGGTGCCACTTCCACGGCGGAGGAACGAACTCGCCCCGCCGTTTGATGACCGCGAGGACCTGGTGCACAGCGACGTCAAGGTGGTGCTCAATCGTGGCGGCGGTGAAGTGGAGGGGCAGGTAGCCGCGCTGAATGGCGTCGTTAAGCTTCTGGCGGTCGATTTCGAAGCGCTGCCGGTTCTCGCCTTTGTGATACGCATAGCCGTCCACCTCGATGGCAACCTTGTGTTCCTCTAGCACCAAGTCCCAGCGGTAGGGCCCAACCCGCACGTTGTTGCGGACTTTGACGTGGGGTTCAAGGCCCCGGGTGAGGTCGCGCTCCGGCTTGCTATCCGCCCCGACGATGGCCTTCTCCAACACCTCACGCGTGTGCTTGGGCAGGCGGCGAAAGTCCAGCTGCTCGGTCTCGATGCGCGAGCGCCCGTGTGGCCCAGCGAAGAAGGCCTCGATGAAGGCCACGCCATCCTCCTGCGCCATGGCCTCAATGCATTGCAGTGGGCTGCACACGTTTACCCCGTTCATACTGCCCAGCGCCTTGGGCCGTGCCCGCCGGCTGCGGAAATACGTGCTTGATGCCATCGTTCCTGCACGCAGGAAGTGAAGCGGAAAAGTCAGTTCTTGGCCAAGATACTGCTGAGCGGCGGAATAGCCGTCTAAAGCTGAGTCCGGCCAGCGCCGCGAGACGACTTCAGCGAGCTCGCGCGGCGTTGGCACCGCAGATAAATACAGACCGCGGCAAATCTTGATTGCCTGCCCCTTAGCAGCGCGGCGAGTCCCCGCGCGTCCCTCGAAAATTTCCATGTGCCCCGACGAGTACGTTTCTAACAAATAAGCCCCCAGAAACCGCTGTTTTCGGCCCCCTATTTGATCGAATCGTACGTCACGAACGAGGAGTTGTCGCGGTGACAAAGAAAAAGGACGTTTCGATCAACTAAGGCCTCTCAAACCCTCGGATTTTGAGCCCTATTTGATCGAAACGTCCCTAGAAACGTGAATTACTTGAAGCGAGCGATAGCCTCTTCGAGGATCTTCTCCGCCTCAGCCTTGTCGCCCCAGCCAGAGCCGGTAACTTCCTTGTTCGGCTCCAAGTCCTTGTAGTGGACGAAGAAGTGCTCGATCTCGTCCTTGATGGAATCCTCAACATCGTTGATGTCCTGGTAGCGCTCCCAGCGAGGATCATCGATGACGCAAAGCAGCTTGTCGTCGCCGCCGGCCTCGTCGGTCATCTTGAAGACGCCGAGGACGCGAGCCTCAACAACAACGCCCGGGAAAACTGGCTCCGGCAGGATAACGAGAGCGTCGAGCGGGTCACCGTCCTCACCCAGGGTGTGGTCGATGAAACCGTAATCAGCCGGGTATGCCATTGGGGTGAACAGGTAGCGGTCGAGGTGAACCTTGCCGGTCTCGTGGTCAACCTCGTACTTGTTGCGGGAGCCCTTTGGGATCTCGATGGTTACTTCAACGCTCACTGCGTATTCCTCCATACAAATTGTGGGTACTGGGGGATTGCGGCCGAGAATATTCGGCATCATCAATCGCTGCCAATAGTCTACCGTGCCCCATTATCGCGCTAGGGTGAAAGGCGATGAAAGCGAAGCATATGTGGTGGACGGGCACGGCCGTGGTGATGGCCGCTGCCATTGCAGGCACGGCTGCACTCGGGGTAAACATCCAGAGCGCCTACAACAATTTGGACCACGGGACCCCGTATTCTCAGCCCACGCCGGCGACACCTTTGCAGGTTGCCCAGCCCGGTGAGGTGGATTTAGAAGCGCTGAAGGCCCGCCTTGATTCCCAGGCTAAGGACCCCGCGTTGGCGACGTTCGGCGCGCAGGTCATCGACACCACCAGCGATGAGGTGGTGTGGGAGCGCGACGCCCAGCGCCCGCTGACGCCGGCATCTTCCACCAAGGTGTTAACCCTTGCCGCAGCCACGTTGGCACTCGGCGAGGACGAACGGATCACCACGCAGGTCCTGCAGGGCGAGGAGGAAGGCACGGTTGTGCTGCGCGCGGCTGGCGACGTCTGGATGACCTCCGCACAGCTCGATGACCTTGCCGCCCAGGTGGGAAACGCTAAGCGCGTGGTGCTGGATACTTCCGCATGGGCAGGCCCGCAACAGGCGCCGGGTTGGGACCCCGAGAATGTCGACGAGGGCTTCGTGGCGCCTATGCAGCCCGCGATGCTTTACGGCGGCCGCGTCGGCGCCACGACTGGCGACGTCCCACGTAGCCACACCCCGGCCACGGATCTTGCGCATGCACTGGCAAAACGCTTAGGCACCGACAAAGTCGAGGAAGGCGATGCCCCGCAGGCCGGCGTCGTGCTCGGTGAGGTGCACTCCGCGCCGCTGGCCGAACGCGCGCAGGAAGCCGCGAAGCATTCCGACAACGTCATGACCGAGGCCATTGCCCGCGAGCTGGCCACGGCCCGTGGAAAGGAAGCTAGCTTCCAAGGCGCTACCGAGGCCACCCGCGAGGTGCTCGAAGAAAACGACATCGACTTAAACGGCGTGAATATTAAGGACAACTCCGGGCTGTCCACCGAGAACCGCATCCCGGCGGCAGTGCTGACGCGCATCGTGGACATCGCCGCGACGAACGACGCCCTGCGCCCCCTGCTGGGTTATCTTCCGCTGGCCGGCGGCGAGGGAACCTTGTACGAGCGCTACGGCGATTCGCCTGCCCGCGGCTATGTTCGCGCCAAGACTGGCACGCTGACCGGCGTCTCTGCGCTGGCTGGTACCGCACAGGGCCAGTCCGGCCGCGTCTATGCCTTCGCCTTTTTGGTCAACGACGGTGACATCTTGGCCGCCCGCAAGGCCCAAGACGCGCTGGCCAGCGTGCTACATGAGTTCTAAATACGCGGCAAAGCCCTTCTGGCCGCGAGTTTCGCCAAACTTTCTGGCCTGCCGCCGCGCGGTGGTGGAGTGGGCGCAGGAGGCAAAGCCACAAGAGAGCATAGCCGTGGGGCTCTCTGGCGGCGCCGATTCTTTGGCACTGACCGCGGCCTTGGTGGCCGAGGGCTTCGAGGTACAAGCCCTGTGCGTCGATCATGGCCTGCAGCCGGGTTCTGCCGAGCAAGCCGGGAAGGCCGCCGGCCAAGCAGAAAGCTTGGGCGCGCGGGCAGAAGTACTGAAGGTGGAGGTTGCAGATCGAGGCTCCCTGGAGGCCGCCGCGAGACTAGCGCGCTACCAGGCTTTCGCCGGTGCGACGCGGCTGCCCGTGGCCGTGGCGCATACCGCTGACGACCAAGCCGAGACCCTGCTGCTTGGCGCGCTGCGCGGCAAGGTCGCCGGCATGCTGCCTGCCGCCGAGATTGAGGGCGTGCGCGTGGTGCGCCCCCTGCTGCAGGTCCGCCGCGCGCAGACGCTTGCCGCCTGCGAAGAGCTGGGTCTTGCGGTTTGGCATGACCCGCAAAACCGCGATACCTCCTTCCGCCGCGTGGCGCTGCGCCGCGAGATCATCCCGCAGCTTTCCCAGCTGATCGGGGGAGACGCCGTGCCCGCACTCGCCCAGGCGGCGGGGGATGCCGCGCTTGACGACGCCGCGTTAAGTAACGCGGCGTTGAGTAAGGCGGCGTTAAGCAACGCGGCACCGGGAAGCGAAGGCCTCGACGCTGCGGAGTTGGCAGCTCTTAGCGAACCGGTGCGACGGCGTATCCTGGCTGCGTGGCTGCATGAGCAGGGGGCGGAAGTAACCCGTGAGGTGCTGCGCGGCGTCGGCAAGCTGTGCACCAACTGGCACGGACAGGGAGGCGTGGCCGTGGCGCCGAGCCTGAAAGAGCAAAAAATCATGGGGCAGAGGTTGGAAGTAAGAAGGGTTGGTGGCAAACTGGCACTATTGCCCGGTCACTAAAGGAGCGCAAGCGTGCACGACAAAAAAGATTTCAACGTCCCAGCAAATGCTTACGGCAAAGACGTCGAAGCCGTCCTCATTGGCGAGGAAGAGCTGCAAGCACGAATCCAGGAAATGGCGGATAACGTAGCCGCTAAATATAAGGACGCAGAGGAAGAACTCATCCTCGTTTGCGTGCTCAAGGGAGCCGTTTTCTTCATGACGGACTTCGCGCGCAAGCTGTCTATTCCTTCCCAGATGGAGTTCATGGCGGTTTCTTCCTACGGCAACGCCACCTCCTCTTCCGGCGTGGTCCGCATCTTGAAGGACCTTGACCGCGACATCGAAGGCCGCGACGTTCTCATCGTTGAGGACATCATCGACTCTGGCCTCACCCTGTCCTGGCTGATCCGCAACCTCAAGGGCCGCAACCCGCGCTCCCTCGAGGTGGTCACCTTGCTGCGTAAGCCGGAGGTCATTCGTGCCGAGATCGATCTGTTCGATGTTGGATTCGATATTCCGAACGAGTTCGTCATCGGCTACGGTCTCGACTACGCGGAGCGTTACCGCGACCTGCCTTACGTCGGCACCTTGCATCCAGACGTCTACACCAACAAATAGGGATTACTAGGTACAAATAGGTACTAATGAAAAACAAGAAACTCCTTCGCTACGGCGGAATCGCAGCGCTTGTACTCGTAGCGCTTTATGCATTCACCTTCTTTACCAACGATGCACGCAACTACGTCCAGGTGGAGACATCCGTAGCGGTCAAGCAGCTGACGGACAAAAACGTCGCTGAGGCGCAAATCGACGACCGCGAACAGCAGCTGCGCCTCAAGCTCAAAAAGCCAGTGACGGTGGAAGAGCGCGAGGGCGTCGAAGAAATCATCGCCAAGTACCCGGCCCGCGCCGGCGAACAGATCTTTAACTCTGTTAAGGACTCCGGCGCGGAGAAGTACCAGACCAAGGTCACCCAGGAATCTTTCCTGGGCTCGATGGTCAGCTTCCTGTTGCCGATGATCATCCTGTTCGCGTTCCTGTTCTGGTTCATGTCCCGCATGCAGCAAAACGGCGGCGGGATGTTCGGTATCGGCGGCTCCAAGGCCAAGGAGCTGACCAAGGACATGCCCACCAACACGTTCGAGGACGTGGCTGGTGCCGATGAAGCAGTGGACGAGCTGCAGGAAATCAAGGATTTCTTGGACGAGCCCGAGCGCTACCATGCCCTCGGCGCGAAGATTCCGCGCGGCGTGTTGCTCTACGGCCCTCCCGGCACAGGTAAGACGCTGCTGGCCCGCGCCGTTGCGGGCGAGGCGGGAGTTCCTTTCTTCTCCATCTCCGGCTCGGACTTCGTGGAGATGTTCGTCGGCGTGGGTGCTTCCCGCGTGCGCGACCTGTTTAAGCAGGCGAAGGAAAACAGCCCGTGCATCATCTTCGTCGACGAGATTGACGCCGTGGGCCGCCAGCGTGGCTCCGGCACCGGCGGCGGACATGACGAGCGCGAGCAGACCCTGAACCAGCTGCTGGTGGAAATGGACGGCTTCGGCGACCGCGAGGGCGTCATCCTCATCGCGGCCACCAACCGCCCAGACATCCTGGACCCGGCGCTGCTGCGCCCGGGCCGCTTCGACCGCCAGATTCCGGTTACTAACCCAGACCTGGCTGGCCGCGAGGAGATTCTGCGCGTCCACGCTAAGGACAAGCCTTTGGCCAAGGAAGTCGACGTCGCCCAGCTGGCCAAGCGCACCGCCGGTATGTCCGGCGCGGACCTGGCTAACGTCCTGAACGAGGCTGCACTTTTGACCGCCCGCATTGGCGGCAATGTGATTACTTATGACGCTCTCGAGGAGGCCACCGACCGCGTCGTCGGCGGTCCGCGCCGCCAAGGCAAGATCATCTCCGAGCACGAGAAGAAGGTCACCGCGTACCACGAGGGCGGCCACACCTTGGCCGCTTGGGCGCTCAAGGACATTGAGCGCGTTTACAAGGTCACCATCTTGGCCCGTGGCCGCACCGGTGGCCACGCGATGACCTCGCAGGAAGACGACAAGGGCATGTACACCCGCGACGAGCTCTTCTCCCGCTTGGTCTTTGCCATGGGCGGCCGTGCTGCCGAGGAGCTCGTGTTCGGCGCGCCGACAACCGGCGCCTCCTCTGATATTGAAAACGCCACCAAGATCGCTCGTTCCATGCTGACCGAGTACGGCTTCTCCCCGGACCTTGGCACCGTGAAATACGGCAAGGAGCAGGGCGACCCATTCGGCTACGGCATGGGCGGCGGTTCCATCGAGTACTCCGAAGACGTGGCTACCCGCATCGACGAGCAGATGCGCTACTTGTTGGATCGCGCGCATCAGCAGGCCTACGACATCTTGGCGGAGCACCGCGACTACCTGGATAAGCTCGCGGAGATGCTGCTGGACAAGGAGACCCTCCGTCGCCCCGACCTGGAGGGCATCTTTGAGGGCATCGAGCCACGCGCGGCTTTCGACGTCTTCCCGAACGAGGACGATCGCTTCCCGCGCCAGGCTGGCCGCGAGCCAGTCAAGACTCCGGCCGAGTTGGCCAAGGAACGCGGCGAGGAGCTGCCACCGCGCATGACTTTGGTTGAGGCTTCCCGTGCGGCACGCGAGCGTCGCCTAGCAGGCCAGGACCCACAGCCCACCGGCGAGATTGGCTTCAACTTTGGCCAGCACGCGGGCGACAAGGTCGATAGCGAGAAAAACACTTTCTTCGCACCAGAAGAAAAACAAGCCGAAAAGCCGGCACAGCCTGCTCCGGCTCCCGAAACTCCCGCTGGCCAGGCCCCGAGCGACCGCCCGACCACCGAAATTCCCCGCGTCGGCAGCCGCCACGCCAAGCCGCAGCCTGACCGCGACCAGTGGTCCAGCTTCGGCGAGAACCAGCGTGCCAATAACCCGTACAACTCTCCTCGCTCTGGCAACCAGGGCCAGGCCAGCCCCTACAAGGATTCAGATGAGCAATAACATCCCCGCCAAGGGCGAATTTGATCAGGCCCGCGCGGAGGCAGCGATCCGCGAGTTGCTCATCGCAGTAGGGGAGGACCCCGACCGCGAGGGCCTGCAGGAGACGCCAGCCCGCGTCGCGCGCGCTTACAAGGAAGTCTTCGCCGGCCTGCACGCGGACCCAACCGAAGTCCTGCACAAGACCTTCGCTGAGGAGCACCAAGAACTGGTCTTGGTGCGCGATATCCCGATTTACTCCACCTGCGAGCACCACCTGGTGCCTTTCTACGGCGTGGCGCACATCGGCTACATCCCGGGCCCAGACGGCCAGGTCACCGGCCTGTCCAAGCTAGCCCGCCTGGCCGATATGTACGCCAAGCGTCCGCAAGTTCAGGAGCGTCTGACCTCCCAGATTGCCGATGCCCTGGTGGAGGTCCTCCACGCGCAATCTGTCATCGTGGTCATCGAATGCGAGCACCTGTGCATGGCCATGCGCGGCATCCGCAAGCCTGGCGCTACCACCACGACCTCGGCCGTCCGCGGCGGTTTCAAGTCCAATGCCGCTTCCCGCGCTGAGGTAATGAGCCTTATTAGGAGCTAGAAATGACTGTCAGTGACTTGACCGTCCCGGGCCGCACGCTGGTCATGGGAATCGTGAACGTCACCGAGGATTCTTTTTCTGACGGCGGGCGGTGGCTCAACATCGACGCCGCGATTGAGCACGCCCGCGAATTGGTCGCGGCGGGTGCAGACATCATCGATGTTGGCGGCGAATCCACCCGCCCCGGCGCAGTCCGCGTGGACGCGAAGGACGAGGAAAACCGCGTGGTTCCGGTCATCCGCGCGCTGCACGAGGAGGGCATCAAAACCTCCGTGGATACGATGCGTGCGTCGGTGGCGGCGGCGTCGGCAAGCGCGGGCGTGGACCTCATCAACGATGTCTCCGGCGGGCTTGCGGACCCTGACATGCTGGCCGCGATGGCCGATAGCGCGCTGCCCGTGTGTCTGATGCATTGGCGTACCGTACAGTTCGGCTCCGCCGCCGGCAGTGCGGACCATGGCGGCGATGTCGTGCGCGACGTGCACGAACGCCTAGCGCAGCTGAGCGACGCCGCCCTTGCAGCAGGCGTGCGCGCTGACAACATCGTCCTGGATCCGGGCCTGGGCTTTGCCAAGACTCCGCAGGATAACTGGGCGTTATTGAAGGCACTGCCGAGCTTCCTTGAGGGCGAGTTTCCGATTCTCGTGGGCGCTTCCCGCAAGCGCTTCCTCGCCGCCATCCGTGAGGACCGCGGCGCGGAAGCCTCGCCCGTGCTCGCCGATCCCGCCACCGCCGCTGTCACCGCAATCTCCGCGCAAATGGGCGCGTGGGGCGTGCGCGTGCACGAGGTCGGCGTCTCCCGCGATGCCGTCGACGTCGCCGCCGCGTGGAACGCTGGCTTGGCCTATTCTGGCGGCGTAAACGCCACCCGCAGCTACACCAACGGCGCTGCGTCTAAGGAAGGAAACCGCTAATGGCAGACCGCATCGAACTGACCGGCCTGGAGTGTTTTGGTTACCACGGTGTCTTCGAGGAAGAAAAGCGCGAGGGTCAGCCCTTCCTGGTGGACATCACCTGCTGGACTGAGTTCCCAACCACAGATGACCTTGCGAACACCGTAAGCTACGCCGAGCTTGCCGATGTCGCGGCGGACATCGTCGAGGGCCCGTCGCGCGATCTCATCGAGACCGTGGCCAACGAGGTGGCCGATACCGTGATGCAGCGTTATGACCTGCTGCATGCGGTCGAGGTGACCATTCATAAACCGAAGGCGCCGATTCCGCGCACCTTCGCCGACGTCGCCGTCGTGGCGCGTCGCTCGCGAAAGAGCATGCGAGGAGGCAAGTGACGATGCGCGCGGTACTTTCGATTGGCTCCAACATGGATGACCGCCGCGCATTGCTGCAGACGGTCTTCGACGAGTTCGCCGCGGAAACCGTGGCGGCCTCGCCCATTTATTCCACCCCGCCGTGGGGTGTTACGGACCAGGACGAGTTCCTTAACGCGGTGCTCATTGTGGACGTAGAGGAGAGCCCAGTGGAGTTGCTGCGCCGCGGTCAGGCCCTTGAGCAGGCCGCCGAGCGCGTCCGCGTGCGCCATTGGGGTCCGCGCACCCTAGATGTGGACATCGTGCAGGTAGAAGGCGTGACCTCTAGCGATCCGGAACTGACGCTTCCGCATCCTTATGCCCACCAGCGTGCCTTCGTGCTGGTGCCGTGGCTGGCTGCGGACCCAGATGCGCGGCTTGGCGATACCCCGGTTGCAGACCTCATCGCTGCGCTCGACCCGGCCGAGGTAGAGCAGGTGAAGCTGGCATGAAGCGGACGTCGATAGGCTGGCTTGTCGGAGTAGGGCTCTTCGTTGCCGCTGCGGCTGCGATTTTGACCTCCCGCTTTTATGGCTCCATGCTGGCCATCCCGGCGACTGTCTCCATTTCCCTGTGGGCCGTGACGGCCGTGTGTGTCTTTTTGACGTGGAAGGTGCGCCAAGCCAAGAGCAAAGAACACGGTATTGGTCTAGATAACTCGCAGCTCAATCCCATGACCATCGCGCAGTTTCTGCTCGTGGGCAAAGCCTCGGCGTGGACCGGCGCCATCGTCGGCGGCGGCTACTTGGGCATGTTGGTCTATGTGCTTCCTCATGCGAATGAGCTGGTGGCCGCCGCTAGTGACCTTACGGGCGTGCTGACTTCCGCTCTCGGCGGCATCGCCATGGCAGTGGCTGGCGTGGTCTTGGAACGCCACTGCGAGGTGCCGCCCGACGCGCTGGGGCAGACTTAGTGGGCTAATTAAAGGATCGGACTGTAAATTGGTTTCCATGACTGCTCCGACCCCTGAACCACAGCAATCCGCCCCCAAGAAAGCAGACGCCGGCTCGATTGGCCTTATTGCACTGGTGATTTTGGCCGTCATCGCCAGCTTGGTCATGCTCATTTCGGGCTCTGCTAGTGCTTTGAAACTGGCGCTCATCGCCGCATTGTGGGCGGCTGTCCTGGGCTTTTTCATGGTGGTGCGCTACCGCCGCGAGGCCGCGGAATCGGCCGCGCTGCTGGAATCTGAGCGCGCCCGCAAGGTCGAGCCAACCCAGGGCGATTCCGACATTATGGAGGAAATTCGGCGGGAGCTGGCCTCCATCCGCGCCCAGATTGAGGAGCTGTCTGGCCGCGAGTTCACCTATGAGCCAGCCGCGCTGCACGCAGAGGCACGTCGCATCATGGAGCTTGAGGAAAAGACCCGCGAGCCAGAGGTCAACTTCACCCAGGCTTCCAAGGGTGCGCCAACTGCCGACGCCGTCGCCGGCCGCCTCGGCTCCCAGCCCAGCGCCCGCACCCCGCAGCACAACCCGCTGGATGACATCATCTCCCAAAAGGTCCAGCAGCGCGTTCAGCAGCCGGCGCAGGCGCAGACCCAGCAGTCCCAGCAGGCGCAGCAGGCGCAGCACCAGGCCCAGGAGCGCGCCCGCCAGAACTTCGGCCGTCCGACCTTCCCAGCGCAGGGGCAGGCACAGCAGGCACAGCAGGCACAACAGCCGCAACGCCAGCAAGCGGTCTCCCAGCCGCAAGCTAAGCCGGCCTCCGCAAAGCCGAGCCAGCACTTCCCAGGCGGCCAGCCGCAGAAGTCCCCGGAGTCTACTTTCGACACCGCTTCTTTCCAGACCGTGCGCTGGGATGGCCAGCAGGGCCAGCAGGCACAGCCGCAGCCGCAGCAGGCAAGGGCGGCGCAGCACGCTAGCCATAAGCACCGCGCGCCGGAGCAGGAAGGATCCCGCGGCCGTCGCCGTAGCGACGAGGCACGCGAGGGCTCTGTCTCAGTGGCCGAGCTCATGGCCGCAATGAAAAAGAAGAAGTAAATGCGCGCACCGCGGATGCGCGTCGCGCTCTTCGGAAACTCGCAAGCCGGCCAGCTTCTCGCTGAGGAGATGCGCGTGGTCGGCCACACCGTGGAGTCGCTCACAGAACTAACCGAGCTACAGGACTATCAAGCACTCATCATCGCGCTTGGCGATGCCCGCTTGGAGCAGGCCGTCGACATGCTCGAAACCTACGTGCACGACGGCCTCATCGTCTTTCACACTTGCCTTTCCCGCGGAGTGCAGGTGCTCGATCCCCTAGAGACTCGCGGCTGCGTCGTCGCCGCCATCGCGCCGTGTCATGCGCGCCGCTGGGCCACCACGACTATCGACGAGCTTGGCCAAACCATCGCCGAGCTGGTGTTGGGGGAGTTCCAAGCCAGCGGGGCGTCGCTAAGCGATAGCGAAAGGCCCGCGTTTGCCGCCCGCGTGTACTATGCCCAGATGATGACCGAGCTGGCCGTGCGCGCGAACGAGGATGTATTCAGCGAGACTCTGGTCAAAAGCGCCGAGGCCCTCGAAGCGGTCGAAAGCGCCGAAATCATCGCGGCGTATCGAGGCATCACCGAGCCCGGAATGCGCCGCGCCTTCGTCGAAGCGGCCCGTCGATTCGGCGAGGTCTTTCGCCGCGAAGAACTAGAAATGTGGGCGCTACAGGAGGAGAACCGATGAACATCGTCGAGGACATCGAACGCATTCGCATGGTGGGCAGCGCCTACCGCAAGACCGGCCGCCGCGTGGTTCTGGTTCCCCTTGGTCGCGGCGTGCACGCGGGGCACCTGGCGCTGGTGCAGGCCGCCCGCCGGATTCGCGGCGCGGTGGTCGTCGTGGCGCTCACCGACCTGCAGGATGCACAGCTGCTTGGCGAAGTCGACGTCGTCTGGCATGCGCCCCAAGCCCCCGAACGCACGCGGATCGTGCCGCAGTGGCATGGCATGGAGGACATTAGCGCTGAGCTAACGCGCATCATTGGTCTGATTGGTGCGCTTGCGCCAAGCGACGTCGTCATGGGCGAGAAGGATTACGAGCTGCTCGTCGCGACCCAGCAGGCGTGCACCGACCTGCACCTGGGCGTGCGTGTCCAGGGCGTGCCGGCGGTACGCATGGCTGATGGCGTGGTGATGAGCCTGCGCAATGCGGACGTGGCGCCGGAGGCTCGCGAGCAAGCTAGTGCGTTGTCGGCGGCGCTGACCGCGGGTGCCTATGCGGCCGAATCTGGTGCTGAGAAGGTACTTGAGGTAACGCGCGAGGTGCTGGCTGCTGCAGGTGTGGAACCGGAGTACTTGGAACTGCGCGGCCGTGACTTGGGCGAGCCGCCGGCTGAGGGCGACGCGCGCCTCTTTGTCGCGGCCACACTCGGCGGGGTGCGGCTGATCGATAGCGTCGGCTTGCCATTGGGTATCGGTTTCCGCAATTTGGAGAACCAAGATAGCTAGTCTGGGATCCATGAAGATTGGATTTCTGGGCGCAGGCGCCATTGGCGGTTACTTTGGCGGCACTCTCTCGCAGGCAGGCCACGAGGTGGGCTACGTAGCCCGCGGCAAGACCCTGGAAGCCCTGCGCTCGGGGCTCACGCTTATCGACGCCTCTGATAACGAAACCTTCATCCCCTCCCCACCGGCGGCGGAAACGTTTGCCGAGCTAATTGAAGAATTGGGCGGATTCGACGTGGCCATTATCGCCACGAAAGCGCTGCCGGGGAATGACACTTTCGGCCCAGATCCGGAATCGCTCACGGGTATTCCCGTGGTGACCACCCATAATTCGGTGGAGATTCCGTACTTGGCTGCAGCGCATTTCGGTGAGGAAAATGTGCTGGCTGGTGTTGCTCGCGTCTTCGCGACCCGCCTGGGGTCGGCGAAGATTAAGCGCAACCCCGGTCCGTTGAGCTTGGCATTCGGCCCGATGGCGGGCTCGATTCCGGTGGGGCAGCAGTTGGCCGCTGCCTTGAACGAAGCCGGCGCGCGGGGCAAATATCATGCGGAACCATTGGTCGATGTGTGGGCCAAGGCCATGTTCGTAACCACCACGGGCACTTTGGGCGCATTGGTTGATCGGTCGATTGGTTACCTCGTCGACGAAATCCCGGGGCAGTTGGAGGCCTTCATGCGCGAGGTCGAGACTGTCGCTCGAGCGTTGGACGTCGCGCTGCCGAATAACGTGGTGGAGCAGACGATGGGTTTCGCCCGCGAACAGTATCCGCAGGCCACGACATCAATGCAGCGTGATATCAAGGACCGTTTGCCCAACGAGCTCGATGCCCAGGTCGGCGCCATTCGCCGGATGGGCCAGCGCGCTGGAGTTGCGACCCCGCTCTTCGACTTTGCTCAGGACGTGTTGGAGGCCCAGCTCCGCAACTAGCGCGACCACCCTCACTGAGTAAACACCCAGGCCTGGAACTGCACCCCTGGAAACCCAGACCTCCTGTTCGCGGTGCGCTGTTACTTTTCGCGCCCGGACCGCGACCTTGAGGTCTTGGTATCCAGGACTGGGTAAATGGAAAGTGGTGGAGCAGCGGCGAGGTAGTGCGCGCCACAAATACAAATGGTGAGGTCACCCCGTAACCACTGAGGCCTGTGTTGACCAGAGTGATTATTGTTGGGTGACCTCACCATTTGGTCCTCACCATTTAGTTAGGCAGCAGCCAAATGGTGAGGTGGTGGCCAAATGACTAGGCAGCGGCCAAAGGCGAGCGGCGAAAAGGAGAGCGAGCTAGTTAACGCCAATCTTGCCGTCTTTCCATACCACAACCACGGCCGGGCGCGGGGTGGTCTTGCCACCGTCAGGCCAGTGGGAGGTCGCGGCGTCGAAGGTGGCGTCGTCAGCCTCGCCCGGGTGCTGGACGTTGACCATGACGCGGTCGTCGTCAACGATTGGGCCACAGGTCTCTGCGCCGGCCGGAACCGTGAGGAAGCACTTCAGCTCGCCGCGGGTATCGCCGCTGGTGGTGACCGCATATAGGCCGTCGTTGCTGTCCAGTGCGTTGCCGTCGGTGGTAATCCACAGGTTGCCGTGGTTGTCGAAGGCCAGGTTGTCCGGGCAGGAAATCGGGGAGACCTTGGACTTATCGAAACCGCCGAAGTAGGTGTTGGCTTCATTCGGGTCGCCGCAGACCAGGAAGAGGTTCCAGGTGAAGGACTCGCCGGCGTGGTCATCATCAATTTCCATGACCATGCCGTTCTTGTTCTCCTTGACTGGAGCCCATTCCTTGGCATCTTCCTTGTTCTTCTTGGCGTTCTCGCCGGTAGCGCCGCGGTAGGAGTTATTGGTCAGCGCCACGTAGACCTTGTGGGAATCCGGGTGAACCTGGATGTCCTCAGGGCGGTCCATCTTGGTAGCCCCCGCCTTGTCAGCAGCCTCACGGGTAAAGATCGCAACCTCTTCCGCGCTGAAGCCATCAACGTGAGATTCAAACTTGTTGTTCTCCGTGTCAGAGGTCAGCAGCTTGACCCACTTGCCCTTGCCGTCGAAGGCGCCGTCCTCAGGCAGAACGCCCGAGCCGTCGATTTCGTCCTCAGGGGAGTTGCCCTCCATCACGGCGACGTACAGGGTTCCGTGGTCCAGGATGGAGAGGTTGTGCTCGATGTTGCCCTCTTCGTACTTCTTGGTGGAGATGAACTTGTAGATGTATTCGAAGCGGGAGTCATCGCCGGAGTAGCAGACCACGGTGCCGTCATCAGCGATGTGGATGTTGCCTGCCTCGTGCTTGAAGCGGCCCAGCGCGGTGTGCTTGACCGGAGTAGAGGTTGGGTCCAGCGGGTTAATCTCAACGATCCAGCCGAAGCGGTTTGGCTCGTTTGGCTCCTTGGAGCAGTCGAAGCGGTCGTCGAAGCGCTCCCACTTGCGGGCGGTTTCCTTGTCCTCAATACCGAAGCGCTCCAGCGACTTCTTTGCCTTCTCGTCCTTGATATCGCCAGCAGCGAAGTACTGGTCAAAGTTCTCCTCGCCAGACAGCATGGTGTTCCATGGGGTCACGCCGCCGGAGCAGTTGTTCAGTGTGCCGCTTACGGTCTCACCCTTTGGATCGGCCTTGGTCTTGACCAGGTCGCTGCCCTTAGCAGGGCCAACCAGCTGGAACGGGGTAGTTGCAGTAATGCGGCGGTTTAGCGGGCCGAACTCGCGCTTGAGCTCGCCGGTATCGCCAACCTTGGAGACCTCCAGGATGGTGTGGCCGTGGCCAGCCCAGCCGATCTTGACCTGCTCTTCGGTGGGGTTCTCCGGGTCATAATCCGGGAACATCATCGGCTCGGTGGTGTACTCGTGGGAGCACATGTAGACCAGACGCTCCGGGTTATCCGGGTGCTCGATGAGGCCCGCGAAGTCATTGTTGAAGCCGAACTGCTTTTCCGCAGCTTCCGCAGTTTGCTTATCGACGTCGAATTCCGGTGCCCCCTCAATCACCGGGTCACCCCAGGCGATGAGCACTGACTGCTCGTAGCCCTTCGGTACAACGACCTCGTCCTTGGTGTTTGGCTGGACCGCATCGAACTGCATGCCCTCTGCAGAGGTGAGCTCGACCTTGGCATCGGTAGTCTTGCCGGCACCTGCGGTGCCCTCGGAGTCACCCGGGCCAGCGCCGTCGCCAGAGCAGGCAGCCAGGGCTGCCGAACCGCCTACTGCAACCACGCTGAGGCCGCCCGCGCGCAGTGCGGTACGGCGAGAAAGCGGGGTGGTGAAACGGTCACCGAAGTAGGAGTTGTTGGAAGGGTTATCGCATTCGCCCAAGCAGGCGTTGCCGCACTTGTAGGTGCAGGTCAGCGAGGAACGCGAGGAAGTAAAAAGGTTAAGGCCCTTGAGTGCCATTATGTGATGCTCCTGATTTCATGTTTTAAGTCATGAGGTTTGCCGGAGCTTATATAAGCACATCTGCATTTACAGCCTGTGTAATCGGAATGTCATTTGAATGAACACTCGTTAAACGGGTACGAGATCGCACTGTCTCAAGGGGATCGACTACCCTAGACAATCGTGAGCGAGCAGAAGAATACCCCCGAAGTAAACGACGTCCCTGAGCAGCTGCGCATTCGCCGCGAAAAGCGCGAGCGCCTGCTGGCTGAAGGCACCGAGGCATACCCGGTCACCGTTGACCGCACCATTGCCATGAAGGACCTTCGCCACAAGTTCCAGGTCCTGGCAGAAGATCAAGAGCCGGGCCAGGAAGCCGACGTAACCTACCTGCACGCAGGCGACGAGACCGAGGTCGAGCACGCCATCGCCGGCCGCCTTATCTTCATGCGCAACACCGGCAAACTTTGCTTTGCCACCCTGCAGGACGGTGACGGCACCCAGGTACAGGCCATGCTTTCTTTGGCCGAGGTCGGCGAAGAGCAGCTGGCTGCCTGGAAGTCCGACGTTGACTTGGGGGACTTCGTCTCCGTGCGCGGCCGCGTCATCGCTTCGCGCCGCGGCGAGCTTTCCATCATGGCCACCAAGTGGACCATGGCGGCGAAGTCCCTGCGCCCGCTGCCCGTTTCCTTCGCGGACATGAATGAAGAGACCCGCGTGCGCCAGCGCTACAACGATCTCATCGTGCGCGAGGAGGCTCGCAAGAACGCGATGACCCGCGTGAAGGTCATGCGCGCGCTGCGTAACTACATGGAGGATCAGGGCTTCGTCGAGATCGAGACCCCGATGCTGCAGACCTTGCACGGTGGCGCGGCAGCTCGCCCGTTCGTGACCCACTCCAACGCTCTCGACATCGACCTTTACCTGCGCATTGCGCCGGAGTTGTACTTGAAGCGCGCCGTCGTTGGCGGCATCGACCGCGTCTTCGAGATCAATCGCAACTTCCGTAACGAGGGCGTCGACCGCTCCCACTCTCCGGAGTTCGCCATGCTAGAGACCTACGCGGCCTGGGGCGATTACAACGATTGTGCTCGCACCACCCGCGAGTCCATCCAGGCTGTGGCCGAGGCCGTTTTCGGCTCCCACAAGGTTACCCTGGCTGATGGCACCGAGTATGACTTCGGCGGCGAGGAATGGCCGGAGATCGAGATGTACCCATCCCTGAACGAGGCGCTTGCCCGCAAGTTCCCGGGCCAGCCGGAGGTCACCATCGACTCCACCGTGGAAGAGCTCAAGGAGATTGCCAAGGTCATCGGCCTGGACGTTCCAAAGAACGGCGGTTGGGGCCACGGCAAGCTGGTCGAGGAGATTTGGGAAGTCCTGTGCGAGGACCAGCTCGAGGGCCCAATCTTTGTCAAGAACTTCCCGGTTGAGACCTCCCCGCTGACTCGTCAGCACCGCTCCATCCCGGGCGTTACCGAGAAGTGGGATCTCTACGTCCGCGGCTTCGAGTTGGCCACCGGCTATTCCGAGCTGGTGGACCCGGTTATCCAGCGCGAGCGTTTCGAGGATCAGGCCCGCCTGGCCGCCGGCGGCGACGATGAAGCCATGGTTCTCGACGAGGACTTCCTGGCCGCCATGGAGCAGGGTATGCCTCCAACAGCCGGTACCGGCATGGGCATGGACCGCCTGCTCATGGCACTTACCGGCCTGGGCATCCGCGAGACGGTTCTCTTCCCAATCGTGAAACCGGAAAAGTAGACGGCCTTAGCAGGCTGGAATCTCGGCTGCGGATTCCAGCTCGCCCCGATAGAAAATCACAAAATTCGAGTGTTTTCCGTCGGGGTAGAATCCGGTGAGGTCGTCTGCATAAGCCACGACCTCTAAGCTGCAGCGATCGCCTTCCTTGCGCGCACTACCCCGCCCAGGGGAGGCTTTTTTGAAATCGCTGCGCGCGTCGGAGGAGGCAAATTCCAGCACGCTTATCTGCTGGCGCGGGCTGGAGCAGCTTATCGACGCCTCCATCGGCGCCTCCGCTGCCACCTCCTGCGGGTCGCATTTCAGGCCTTCCCAGCCGGTGCCGCCTTCCTTCTCGCCCACAATCTGGGGATATTCTGCTGCGATGTTCTTTTGCGGTCCGCTCCAGTCGTCTTTGGCTAGGTAACTCCATGCACCGGCCACGCCGATGCCGCAGAGGCCGAGAATCATCGCGGCTGAAAGCCATTTGCGCGCTGTACTCTTGCGCCGCGGGGTAGCGGAGGGCGCCTTCGCGCTAAGCGACGTCGGATAGAGCTCCGGTGCCAAATAGGCATCCGTGCCCACGCGCATGCCCTCGGAGGTGATGCGATTATCCTCTTCGTAGAGCGCAATACCAAAGTCTGTCAGGACCGTCGCCGAGGGGCGCGGATCCTCTGGGACCAGGATATTTGCGGGTTTCACATCGCGGTGGACAACCGGCGTGGGAAGGCTGGCCAGGTAGTCTAATGCCTGCGCGATAGGTTCGAGATAGATAGCAACCTCGGCTAAGTCGAAGTGGCGCCCTGCGGCCTTGCGGGCCTTCAGGACGTCGTAAAGCGTGCCGCCCTCTACGTAGCGCATGACAAAATAGGGCAAACCTTCTGTCGTGCCGCCGGTGTAAACCGGAACGATGGCGGAGTGGCTGAGGTGGCTCATGCGCCGCATTTCCGCGCGGAAACGCTCGCGTGCATCGGGGCTGGCGGTGGCCTTGATGACCTTGATGGCTACGTCGCGTTCCAAGTCCTTTTGGCGTGCGTAGTACACGTGCCCCATGCCGCCCTCAGCGATGAGGCGGATGTCGGTGTAGCGCTCGTCGATTCCTCGGCCAATTCCTTGGTAGAAGGAATCACCACGCGCGGCACGGCGCTGAGATCCTTGAGAAGCGGGCGCGCGAGAGCTTCGAGCACGCGGCGCTGTTCGTAGTTTGGCTCGAAAGTATTCTGGGTAAACTCTGCGTTTGGCAGGCTATCTACCTCGGGTTCTGTGACAGGAGTACCTTGCACGAGCTCTAATTCATAGCGCATCGTCTTGGTGGAAAAACGCAAAAGCGAGGCGCCAAGCGGAATGATGGCGGTGTACGGCTAAATCATCTTCACCGATGGGAAAGTCTGCGGTGCGACCGGCTATTAGTTGTTGTCCAGGTGAAAAAATCACCTGCTGGCCCACGAGGTTGTCGATGAGCAGCTGCCCCTTCTTCAACATCCGTGGTCTCCTTCCAGGGTTTACATGGGAACTTAATATTTTTAGAACACCGTTCACTTTTTCAACTACATTGCCGCACTCGGGAGAACTCCCCAGATCGCCTTTGAAGTGTCTTTTCTCACAAATGCCGTTTCGGCGTAGTTGGTAGGGGCAATCCGC